>JAPPBX010000082.1 GCA_026702755.1 Candidatus Poribacteria bacterium
GACGCACGCATAAAACTAAAAAGACTATATCCTAAAACTCAACATTGAAAGACTACTAGTGATCGTTGACCAATCAAGTGGTGACCCTAAGGTTAATCAGTCTTCTGCGGATCGGATTATGTGGTATATCTTCCGTGAAAATCAACGGAAATTTCGAGAAAGTCACGATCCCACAGATATTCTCATTTATATTGAGGAAGCGCATAATTTGTTGCCATCTGGATCGGATTTGGATCTTGAAAATGTATGGGTGCGTACAGCTAAAGAAGGTGCGAAGTTTCGTCTTGGCATGGTTTATGTCACTCAAGAGGTTAGCAGCATTCAAAAGAACATTCTCAAAAACACAGCAAACTGGTTTATTGGACACTTGAATAACACCGACGAAACAGCAGAACTTCGTAAGTTTTATGATTTCTCGGACTTTGAGAAATCAATTCTCCGAGCTCAGGATAGGGGATTTCTGCGGGTCAAAACCCTCAGTAACCTTTTTATTGTGCCAGTGCAAATTAAAAAATTCGAGGTATAATTATGCCATACGAAGGCGAGTTCGCAAAGTACAGATCCATTCGGCGACTTGTCGAAAACGAACGCGTAAAAAATTTAGTGGAGCGTGCCAGGATTCAAGATCACTCTTCAGATGAAACTACGCCGCCGATGATAAGAACTTCAGAGATTCCCACGAGTGAGTGGCATCCGAAATGTGTTATTGCAATTGACGGAAGCCACCAAGAAACATTCGTAGAAAATGGCTATCCAGGTGCTGAAGTGGGATATGTTACGACTGCTGCTGTTGTAATGGATATAGCGAAAATTAAGGAACTTGACTCTCACAGACCCGTTAATCCCAAATTATTCCGTGAAACTGAAAAAGTGGGTTCTATTGATTCTGCCTTTCCTGGCTGCAACATTGTTATTGACTCAGATAAATCCGCTAAACACTCGTTAAGTAAAATGTTATTTGAAACCTTTGACGAAATTAAACTTTTTGAAGGTGAATCGCTTCTTGGAACATACGAAGCATTATTGGAACACAAACCTGAAGGTAAAGAACCAGATTGTCCATATTTTGAAGAAGGAGATTGTCAGGCAGATGACAAAAAATACCTACGGAAAAAAGGGACTTATCTTTGCCCATGCCCAAATAAAAATATGCTCTACTCTACTGATGCCTTGCGAGTCCATGAAAGAATGGTCCCTGATAGTGCCAATGGCGAAATGTTTGGTGAGATTATGCAAGTTTTAGAGCGTATCGTAGTTATCCATATCTTGCGAGCGTTTAAACAACAAAACGCTCTTCAGTTACTTAAAGACATAGGAATTGTAATTGATGGACAACTCGCTGTCTTTGGATCTCCAGCTTGGTTACACTCCGCAATCCGTGAAGAACTTTACCGACTCAATAAAGCTGTTAAAGATACTATAGGGCGAGATTTACTGATAATTGGTATAGAAAAATCAGGAACTTTTGTTAATCACTTTGAAAGGATTGACCAAGATAAACATGGTGGCCAAGGTAAATTTCCTCCACAAACTGTTTCTTTGCTAACTGATGAATACATCAAGAAAAACATAATATTCTCAGATAGCACGAAGCCATATGGCTTAGACACACACTTTGGTCGTAAATTGTTTTATAAAACTGCATCAGGTGCTCGCCTTGTCGCATCACTTCCCTTTTTCGACGATTCACATAGTGATATGACTCGTGCTGATCCTAACCAATATCCTCGATTGGTCGACGCACTAAGCCTAATTGATCAGCTAGTGTCCTCTCGTTATCCAAATTCCCTATCGCCGCTTATTTCAGCACACGCTGAAGCAGCAATCCCAATGAATATAGGAGCTCGTGTTTTAGAAGAAATAGCAAAGTTAATTGAAAGAGAGGAAAACCTGTGATACTTGTCGATGGTAAATTCAAGCGTAGTTTTAGCAATGCCAGGGGACGATGGGCTGCTGTTGGTCCTTATTATGCTATGTTTCCGCTTGAATTTGCCTTTGATGTTGTCAACGAATATTCCAAGCCAGGCCAACTCGTTCTTGATCCTTTCGCGGGCCGCGCCTCAAGTGTATATGCTGCAGCAACACAAGACAGAATTGGATTAGGTATTGAAATTAACCCCGTCGGATGGGTGTATGCTCAAGCCAAATTAAACCCCGCTCCTCAGCCAAATGTAGAAAAGCGTCTTAAATCACTTATCAACATGAGCATAGATTCCGTTCAACAGTTAGATGAACTTTCCGATTTTTTCAAGATGTGTTATTCAGAAGAGGTTTTAACTTTCCTACTTACTGCCCGTGATAAGTTGAAGTGGAAGGAAAATCAAGTAGACCGAACTCTCATGGCATTCCTTCTTATTCACTTACATGGAAAATTGGGCGAAGGACTGTCCAATCAAATGCGTCAAACAAAAGCAATGGGACCTAATTACTCGGTTCAATGGTGGAAAAAGCACGGATTTATTAAACCACCGGAAATAAAGCTTGAGGACTTTTTCCTCAAACGCATACGACTACGATATAGCAAAGGCACCCCGGTTGCCACACAACAAAGTACAGTGAAATTAGGAGATAGTACTCAATTACTACCAAACATAGCAAAAATGGTTGATTGTGGCAAACAACAACCTTGCTCGCTACTTTTTACATCACCACCATATCAAGGAATCACAAATTACCATGATGATCAGTGGTTAAGATTATGGCTCCTTGGTGGTGAGCCTAAACCTGGATATGGTGCAAAAAAATATAGAGATAAATTTTCATCAAAAGAATCATACCGTGAACTATTAGAATCCGTATTCAAAAGTGTGTCAAAAATTATGAGTGAAGATAGTACTATTTATGTTCGGACATCTGCTCGCGAATTTACCTTTAAAACCACAATAGATATACTGAGAAAATACTTTCCATCTTCATCTTGGAAGGAAAATATTACCTCAGAACCCTTTGTGCGAAAAACTCAGACACATTTATTTGGTGATTCCACGGAAAAACCTGGCGAAAAAGATATAATTCTCACAACAAAATAATCCCTAATGGAAGACTCTTAGGAATACAACTTATAACGCTCTAAAAATCTATTGGCAATACGCCATTCTCATATTTTGTTAGATCAAGTTACCCAAAAACAGAAAAGGGGTCATTTGATAGCTTTTTATCACAGAACTGCATCGGAAATTTTGAGCAGAAACATCAAATGAGAAAGATCAGGGTCACAAATCCCTCCTACAAACGCTACACCAGAGTAGTGTGGCTGAAAACGGAGTTTTAATTCCCTTACCAACCGCCTGCTGATAATTGACAACCAATACCCAAACCTCCTTAATTCTCAGTTGACATCCATTCGCCTGATATGTTATTATTTCCATACACTCGGAAATTATCCATGCCCCAAAGGATAAAGTCTCCTGACTATGAGAGAGCAACGCACGCTTTTCGATCTGACACAAGATGGTCTGGTCATCGGTGAAAAGATTCAGCACATTTATCCTGAATTTGATGTGTCTGCCTTCGTTTCGGATGTCCGGATGGAGATGGAGGGGCAGACGATCTATAACGTGACGAATGCCATTGGGCGCGTCCTACACCAGTATCTGCCACGGGATTATCCCGATGCGCTTGCTGTCTTGATGGATTTCGTTGAGCTGGAGGCACCACCGGAACCCGCTCGACATCCCACTGCCGAAACTGAGACGAGTCTGAGACCGATTGCCCATTTTATCAGCCTGTACGGGTTAGTGGATTTCGACGCATCTCTGGACGCTTTCTGCGAACTCTCAAAACATCGGTGTACGCGTGGTGGGGAAATTCGGGAATTTATTATCAAGGACGCGGATCGGTGTTTTGAACGTTTCGGTGAATGGGTTACGGACGAAAACGCAAATCTCCGTCTGTTTGTGGCAACATCGCTTTGCATGCGTGGCACTTGGCAGAAATGGCTGCGTCCGTTTATTGAGGACCCACAACCGATCTTGGCACTTCTGGAGACACTCAAAGACGATCCGGATGCACGTGTTCGGGAGCAGGTCGCTACAGATATGCGCGACATCGTTAAGGAGTATCCAGAGGCGGGGTATGCCACGTTGGAGCGGTGGGGTCAGGACGGTAAAGCGGAAACGGAGAAGATTCTCAAGCAGGCACTTAAATATCAGATGAAG
The DNA here is from genome assembly GCA_026702755.1 of Candidatus Poribacteria bacterium. Classification (NCBI taxonomy): domain Bacteria; phylum Candidatus Poribacteria; species Candidatus Poribacteria bacterium. Next base: position 4,158 of record JAPPBX010000082.1, read on the forward strand.
ATTGGCGACAAACGCGCTTTTAAACTCCTCGGTCTCGGAGCAGTGCCGAAGTTAGGCAAGGCAGACCTTACACTCACCGAACTGCAATCTGAACATTTGGTGCTTCCTATCAACGAAGCGTTTCGTTTTTCGTTCAGCCTGCAAAGCACGTCTGATGCGGATCAGACGATCCTGACGTATTACGTTGTTGCTTATAAACGTCCATCAGGACATATCACGCGTAAACGCTATCGGCTCAGTCAACGGAAGTTGAAGTCGAGACAGCGTGTTGCGTACGAAAAGTCTCTGTTTCCGTTGCCGTCGCTGAAGCAGTACGATGACGGCAAAGCGTGTCTTGGGTGGCACCGTTTTGAATTGGAGGTCAACGGTGATGTGCGTGGCGGTTTTGATTTTGAGGTGACCGCGCCAAAAGATCGGAGAAATGTTTAGGGTTTATTAACCTAATAACGATTTAGCATTGGAAGAAACCCCCTAAATCCCCCTTATCAGGGGGACTTTAAAAAACAGTGCGTAAGTCCTGCTATTATCGGGAAATGGGACACAAAAATGGCTATTAACGGGATCTTTTTTGACTTATACGGGACACTCTTGGTGTACGGAAATATGGATGTCGCATGGTCTGATTGGCTGAACGAATTTCATAAACAACTCAGATTGCACGGATTGACGTGTTCAGTAGAATCATTTGCGAAAACGTGCGATCAGTTTTTCGGTAAAAGCGAACCAACACCGCGACAACACAATATGACGGTGTTTGAACAACGTATCCAAAACCTCTGCTTGGATTTAGATCTGACTCTAACTTCTGAAGATATAACAGAGATCGCAAACAAAATTGCCAGTGCTTGGCAAAAACATATAGTGCTCGATGCTGAGGCATTAGACGTACTGCAAATACTACACCGTTCCAAAAAACTCGCTCTCATTTCCAATTTCGATCATCCACCGCACGTTCATTCTGTTCTCAGTAAACTCGGTCTGACGGATTTTTTTGATTCGGTTGTTATCTCCGGTGAAGTGGGTGTCAAGAAACCGGATCCACGCATATTTGACTCGGCTTTTGCACAGACGGGAATGAAGCCTGAACAGGTCGTTTATATTGGGGACACGGAAGACGATACGGAAGCTGCTCGCGCTGCGGGTATTGTACCGATAGTGATACAAAGGGAAAATGAGGGCAATGCGTTTGATTTCAGCGTCAATAAAGATAGTTCGGAGGGAAAAGAATTCGCACTTGATGTGAGGACAATAACGAAACTATCGGAACTTACAACTTTGTGAGATTGTGGGATCCGCGACGAACGGGCTGCTATATTACGGGAAGGCGAGGATACAATCCTCGCCAGCGGCGGTGAGGGTTTCAGTGCGGTTGCAAACCGCACCTACTGGTCTGGGATCCGAGGATGTGTTTTTCTTGAATTGACACCTATGATATTATCCATATAAGAAGCCTCTTGGCTGATGGCTGACAGCCGACAGCCGAAATGAAAGGAGTCTTTATACATGACAGGTGAAGAGAAATTCAAAGTAGACCTTGAGGGGTATCTCGTTATAAAGAATGTTTTGACCGACGACGAGGTCGCTGAGATGAACGAGATTATTGATAACGGAGATCGTCAAGGACCGCCGAGTCTTTGGGGTGAACCGTTTAAGCGGCTCATTGACCATCCGAAAATTCTGCCCTATCTGATTGAATTACTGGGTTCGCATGTCCGACTCGATCATGATTACTCCCTCTTTATGGAGAAAGGGCAAGGACGCGGTGGATTACACGGCGGTGAGGATGGCGGACGCGCCGGTGGACACGTCGGTGATCACTGGTATAAGTATCGGGACGGACATATACGGAATGGGTTGTCCGTGATGACGTATAATCTGGCGGATGCTCCGGCAGGTGCGGGTGGGTTTGCTTGTATCCCAGCGAGCCATAAGAGTAATTTCGTACCGGAAATTCCGTCAGAGGTTCGGCGATTTGAGCGTCCGGCGCACTATGTCGTCCAGCCGCCCGTCGAGGCGGGAGATGTGCTGTTTTTCACGGAGGCACTCATTCACGGGACGATGCCGTGGACAGCGGAACATGAACGGCGGTCGTTGCTCTATAAATACAGCCCTGGACATTCCGCGTGGTCGAGCAATTACTACGACATTAGCAAATACGAGGGGTTGACGGAACAACAGAAACGGATGTTGATGCCGCCATCTATCGGCAGACGACCGCCAGTTGTTGATTCGGAATGAAGAAATATGGCTGAAAGCCAAGTGAAAGGATTATCTATTATGACAGGCGAAGAGAAATTTCAGGTAGACCTTGAAGGGTATCTCGTTATAAAAAATGTCTTGACTGATGCCGAAATCGCTGAGATGAACGATATTATTGATAATGGTGAACGTCAGGGACCGCCAAGCCTCTGGGGTGAACCTTTTAAGCGATTGATTGATCATCCGAAAATTCTGCCGTATCTTATTGACCTATTGGGTCCGCATGTCCGACTTGACCATGACTATGCCATTTTCATGGAAAAAGGTCAAAGTGGTGGCAGATTGCACGGCGGTGAAGATGGTGGTAGACCTGGTGGTAATGAGGGGGATCACTGGTATAAATACCGAGATGGTATCATGCGGAACGGGTTATGTGTGATGACATATAATCTGGCGGATGCCCCGGAAGGTGCGGGCGGATTCGCCTGTATTCCGGGAAGTCATAAGAGCAACTTCTTAAGGGAAATCCCGTCAGATGTACGGCAATTTGAACGCCCAACGCACTATGTCGTTCAACCGGCTCTGGCAGCAGGGGATGTGCTATTCTTCACTGAGGCACTCATTCATGGAACGATGCCGTGGACAGCAGGTCATCAACGCCGGTCGTTGCTCTATAAATATAGTCCGGGACACTCCGCGTGGGCGGGGAACTACTATGATATTAGCAAATACGACGGATTGACGGAGCAACAGAAACGGATGTTGATGCCACCATCTATCGGTAGACGGCCGCCAGTTGTTGATTCAGAATGAAGAAATTCGGACATTCGGACAGTTATAAACATGCCGCCCTTACAGGGCTTAGGGTTTTGGTTAAAAACGCTGCTATAAACATGCCGTCCCTCTGGGACTAAAGAGGGTTCTTAAGCATTAAAGGTTTATGACTAAAATCCGGCGCAGTTGGAAACAGCACCTACCGGACTGGGACCACGACGGTTATTTGCTCTAAAATTGACACTTATGGGGCAGTTATAAATCGAACCTGCCGTTATTAACCAATTGCTGATGGCTGACAGCCAATTGAAAGGATTATCTATTATGACAGGTGAAGAAAAATTTCAGGTAGACCTTGAAGGGTATCTCGTCATAAAGAACGTCTTGACTGAGGATGAAGTCGCTGAGATGAACGATATCATCGATAACAGCGAACGTCAGGGACCGCCGAGTCTCTGGGGTGAACCTTTTAAGCGACTGATTGATCATCCGAAAATCCTTCCGTATCTCCTTGACCTACTGGGTCCGCACGTGCGTCTCGACCATGATTACGCCATCTTCATGGAGGCAGGTCCCCATATTAATGGCTTGCACGGTGGCGAAGATGGTGGTGGACCCGGCGGTCCCGAAGCGGATCACTGGTATAAATACCGAGATGGTATCATGCGGAACGGATTGTCTGTGATGACTTACAATCTGGCGGATGCGCCGGAAGGCGCGGGTGGATTCTCCTGTATTCCGGGCAGCCATAAGAGCAACTTTTTGCGGGACATCCCGACAGAGGTGCGGCGATTTGAGCGTCCTGCACACTACGTCGTCCAACCTGCTCTGGAGGCGGGGGATGTCGTCTTTTTCACAGAGGCACTCGTTCATGGAACGATGCCGTGGACAGCAAAACATCAACGGCGGTCGCTGCTCTATAAGTATAGCCCTGGACACTCCTCATGGTCGAACACCTACTATGACATTAGTAAATACGGCGAATTGAGCGAACAGCAGAAGCGAATGTTGTTGCCGCCTTCTATTGGCAATCGTCCGCGCGTCGTTGATGGTTAAATAAGGAAAGTGTAAATGGCAAAGGTTCAACTTACTGGAAATCAGAGTGATTTTCTTAAAGTCGTTGTTGCGGCGGCAGGGCGTGGGGAACTTGATACTGTTCGCGAACTACTTGATGATAATCCCGCTTGGATTCATACTGTTGGCTCACACGGTCGGACGATGTTGTGGGAGGCGGCGTATCGCGGGAAATTGGAGATGGTTCAATTCCTGCTTGAACGAGGTGCCGATATAAATCTGCCGGGTTGCTATCACATCCAGCATCGCCTTGAGATAACGCCCTACTGCGTGGCGCGCTACGAAGGGCGCGATAGCGTAGCAGACTATCTACTTGAGCAGGGCGCGACAATTGACATCCATACCGCCGCCTATCTCGGAGACTATGATAAGGTCCACTCACACCTCGATAACGACCCACGTCTCGTTAACAAAGGATATCTTCAGGCAGTGATGCTACCGGCTGGGAAGCCTCACACCTTTGAACACCGCGAAACGGCGTGGGCAACTCCGCTCTGTTATGCCATCAGGGGCGGAGTTCCGGCAATCGTTGAACTGCTTATCTCACGAGGTGCAACCATCGAACCCTATAGTGAACGCTTTCTGGATTATGCCGTCTCAGGGAATCGGATAGAGATTACAACGTTGTTACTCGAAAACGGAGCGGATCCGAACAAAGTCCCACGTATCTTGGACGACGGTTCCGAAATGAGCGTGCTGCTCAAAAGTTACGGTGTCCCACCCAAAGACATAAACGCTCAGAACGATATGGGCTGGCCCCCACTCGTTTACGCCTGCCGCGGCGACAACGGGGAACATCCAAGCGCAGTTTTGAGGCTTTTATATCTCGGTGCGGATATCGATGTTCGGAACTACAAAGGAAAAACGGCGTTGCATTGTGCAGCGAAGGCAGGTTTTCTTAGCGTCATTGATCTGCTTATCGAAAAAGGTGCCACGATTGATGCACCCGATAACAATGGCGAAACAGCGTTGTTTGAGGCAATCCGATCGACGATAAAGGATGGTGAAAAACAGCGTGCTGCTATAGAGGCGTTGCTTGTTAAAGGTGCGAATCCGAACCTTAAGAATGGGAAAGGTTTGACCCCGCTGCAAGTGGCGCAGCGGATGCGACGGGCGGATGCTGGGAAAATTGTTGAATTGTTGCGGAAGTATGAGGCGGTTTAGAGGTGAAACCCAACATTTCATAATGCTGTTGGGTTTCACTCGGTTCTTGGGACATATAACAGGACGTTAAGTTTGGTGTGTGTTTGGGATACACCCCTGATTTTCAACGCCGTTCAACCCAACCTACAAGACTTAAGATGCACTACACCCGCGAGAGACTCATTCAAGGTTTTACCGATCTCGGCATCGAAAAAGGGGATACACTTTTTATTCATTCGTCCTTCAAGAGTTTGGGACCTGTTGAGGGTGGTGCTGGTACGGTAATCTCTGCGCTCGAAGCGATTATCGGACAGAGCGGGCTGATTCTGATGCCGACTTTTAGTCTTTTACCGAGTCGGGAAGAACGCGTTGCGGCGTGGGATGTTGCGACAACTCCGTCTACGGTGGGATGGCTGACGGAGTTTTTTCGGCAGATGCCCGGTACCTATCGCTCTGACCACTATTCTCACGCCGTTGCTGCGCGTGGGAAAGATGCGGAGATGTTTGTGTCCGATCATCTTCGACGCGAAGGCCACCAATCACCGTGGGATCATCACCCGTGGGGCAAGACTTATGGCACGCATTCGCCGATGTTTCGTGCTTACAAGGCGAACGCTAAACTCCTCATGATTGGCGTTGACTATCAGACTTCGACCTATATCCATCTCGTTGAGGTTATCCATTGGAATAAACGCCTTGCTGACGATACGCAGGCACAGTTTGCCGGATTGAACCGTCCAAAACTTGGTGAATTCTGGGAAGGACTGGGTCAGTTGAAGCGAGGTCCGGTGGGGGATTCGGATTGTCGGTTGTTTCACATTAAGACGTATGTAGACACACTTCTGGAAGAGGTTGAGCGCAATTCTGAGCCTTATGTCGGATGAACCCCATTAAGTTTGGCATTTCCCTACTCTTCTTGACTTGTTGCTATCATTTCGATATCAAATCCCTCTTTGCGAATACGCTGGTCAAAATAAAGGAGCGTACAACCGATAACCCAAATCGGGATTGTAAACGTATCAACACCTAAATTAATAAGGTACATCAGCGCATAGGAGAGACGCAACTCCTCAAGATTTGTTGGCAGTTCCCACAGGCTCATCCATCGTACAGTTTCCAAAAAACCGCCCATTCCCTCAAGCCCGGTTAGAACAAGTAGGAACGCAAAAACAGCACGGAGTACAAAACCAATAGCGAGAGGCAGGAGGAAAATCGCGAGTACCGTGCCAACGACGCGCCACCGTCTCCCTCTGATGAGCTCACGGCTGCGTCTTAACCCAGCCCGTATGGACCTTCCCTCTAACGAAACAGTAGAAACGAAGAAACTCCAGTAAGGTAGAAAGAAACCGGCAAGGCAAACTATTGTGGTGACAAAGACGAACTGAATAGTGAAATTCAAGAGAAAAGCATTTATACTGCGTAGATCATCTACAGTGCTTATATAAGACTGTATGAGTAGCATGAACAGAATGTTGGCGAACAATACGCAAAGAAACGCGAGTAATCCGAATAAAAGCGAACCAATGAAGCAGGGTAAAAATCGAGGCATCGCTTGTCTTAGCGCAGCACCGACTCTAATGTTTCTACTCAAATAGGCTTCGGTACTGGCAAACACGAGTCCACTTACTACGACAATAAAAACACCGAAGATAACACTGACAGTAGAAATCCAGATTGCTATTTTCGCGCCTCTTCCAACCGAATCGTCAAGAAAAACGATTGAAATCACAATGAGGATCGCAATGAAGTAACCGGAGGCTATCGCAAGAAACGGTAAGAAATGCGCACGATAGAGGCTGAATATGGCATCCAGTAGATCTCCAAACCCCATTGGACGTAGTTTTTGAGGTTCATTATTGAGTTGTGATGGATCGGTCTGTTCTGACATTTCTATTTTCTCAACAAAGGTTTTTTTATGATCGGTGCTTTAGGTTGTCTTTGACATTTTAAGTATGTAAACTTCCTCTAAAAATTTATCGTAGTTGATTGAACCACTCGCCCCCATTTTTTCAACAATTGGGCTGCCGATGGCACTCGCCAACGCTGCACGTCGATCCTCAGAGAGCTTGGCGCGACGGGTGAGATATTCGCATATTGTACGCGTTTCTGCCTCCGTGACTAACGCCGGTTGGATCCAAGCATCATACATAAGTTCTTGTGATGAAACGCTGTATGAACCGGCTTGAGGAAGCGTCAACTCCGTGCGTACGGTTTTAATAACAAGTGTCCCTGCAGCCAAATCCCCTAATCGTTGCCAATTTTTGTTCAGCAACATAACAAGTAGACCTACGCCGTAAAAGAGGGGGAGAAAATCGGCGATCCGCACCAGATTACGGATTGCAGAATCAGCGAAACTAATCGGGTATCCGCCTTCTTTAATAACGCGCAAACCGAGCACACGCTTTCCGAGCGATTGCCCATTCGTGGTAACCTCAAATACCATGTAGTAGCCCCAGTTGAGTGCGAAGACAATGACACCGCCCAACGCGCTAAGCCACTTGCCGAGAATATCTCCAAGCTCCGAGATAAAACGCTCGTTAACGTAGTATCCCATAACCGCAACCAGTAAGAGCAATAAAAAGTCAATAAGTGCTGCATAGAAACGCGAGCCAATACCTGCTTGTTGGAAGTTGATGTCGATCTGTTCTGGCGTTTCTACGGATAATTGTTCATTCATTTGTGGAAGCGAGTCCCTTTCTGAGCAAAAAGGTTGATTTTTGATGCAAAATGTTGTCTAATTATGTTAGGACTTACGCAAATTGAACAGAGTCTGGATATATTTTCCTGAAAAGACATGATTTCATTGTATTTAACCCCCTAAATCCCCCTTATCAGGGGGACTTTAAGAGAAAATGCGTAAGTCTTACATGTTATAGGTGATTTGTTCATCTCAATTATAACGCAATTTCAATAAAGCCTACAATAATGTTATCTACAGAATTCATCGCTAAAAAGCAGAAAACGTGGGACGAACTTGAAGTACTTCTAAACCATTCACGCGGCGCGAGTGCGAGAGAACTTGACCGGCTTGGGTATCTATACCGGCGCGTTACGTCCGATTTAGCGGTCGCACGTCGTGATTTCCCACAAGATCAGTGTGTCCCGTATCTGAACGCGCTTGCATCACGTGCGCACTCTAAGGTCTACCAAACCTCTCCTTTCAAGCGCGGTACCTTTTGGAGTTTCTTCCACTTCGGTTTCCCTACACTATTCCGAGAGAACCTTAGTTTCATTGGAGCATCGTTTCTGATGTTTGTCCTCGCGTTCGTTGGAGCCTATTGGATCGCTCTGGCAACACCTGAACTCGCAGAAAAACTCATTCCTAACCGCTACCTATCTCACATTAAAGAGTTAGAAGGAGGCGCGTGGAACGATACATCAGCGGAAAATCGAAATCTATTTGCCTCCTTTGTCATGACGAATAACATTCGGGTCGCTTTCTATGCCTTTGCGTGGGGCATCACATTTATGATAGGCACTGTTTATATCTTAGTCCTCAACGGTGTTCTCATCGGTGCGATTGCCGGATTGTGTCACCTTCACGGAGCTGCGCTGTCGCTCTGGTCGTTTGTGTCACCGCACGGCTATATTGAATTGACAACGATTTTTATTGCTGGTGGTGCCGGGTTGAAACTGGGATATTCACTCATCGCACCGTCGCTATTTACGCGGAAGCGTGCTTTGACGGATGCTGCGAAAACGGCTATCCGTTTGCTTGCTGGATGCGTCGCGCTGCTCGTTGTTGCTGGGATTATTGAGGGTTTTGTGTCGCCTTCCAGTTTACCACGCGTTTTCAAAATCGGATTTGGTGCTGCAACGGGGGTTTTACTGTTTATCTACCTCTTTGCAATGAAAGCCCCTGATGCTAATACATCCGCACCTTGACAGAAAAAGCGTTGGGTTCACTCGTTTCTTTGTGACTTGAAGTTTCCTGAAAGTTTGAAGATTCTACACGCAATATGCCTACTTTTTGAAGTTCCGTTCAACCCAACCTACAGTGTTGGGTTTCACTCGTTTTTCTATGACCTGAAGTTTCCTGAAAGTTTGAAGGTTCTACATTCAATATGCCTGCTTTTTAAAGTTCCGTTCAACCCAACCTACAATGAAGTCCTCATCTCTACAAACAAGGGCATTCAAATCCGAGACTTCGCTTTAAGTTCCAAGTATTTATTTACCACTGCCATCGTCAACTGATGCGCAGGTACATCAATTGTGATGACCCCTTGACGGCGCAGGATCTCTAACGTCGCATGTTTCTCATGCAATAGACGCTCGGCAATGGCTTTCTGATACATTGATTTGGAATCCGCAGGTGCCTGCTCCGCCAATTCGACGATGCCGGAATCCGTCAAGGTTACGCAAGCGACAAGGTGATGTCTGGAGAGTTGTGCGACATAGGCGGCGACACCCTCGGCAGAATCCTTGTCCAGAATATCGGTGAAAAGGATAATGAGGGCACGTTTTCGCTGTTTTGACGCGAGGTATTTGAACGCCGTTTCAAAGTCCGCTTCAACGGTATGAACCGGTAACGCATAGATCGTTTCCAGCATCGTAAGAAACTGCTTTTTGCCCGGCTTCGGGGCAAGATACTGATGGACAGTATCCGCGAAAGCGATCAATCCCACCTTATCTCCTTTGAGTGTTGAAACGTAAGCCGTCATCAAAGTTGTATTGATGGCGTAATCCAATTTGAGCATCGCCTTTTGCGACATCGACCCCGTGGTAGAGGGTACGGAGTTTTCTAAAAGGATCGGTGATGCCATGAGCCTACCTGTATCCAGCATAATCACGACATCTTGGCTCCGCTCCGCCTCAAATTCCCTGACAATCGGTTTGCGCTGACGGGCAGTCGCGTTCCAATCAATCCGCCGGAAATCATCGTCGGGTGAATACTCACGCAACCGCTCCATCTCTGTGCCTTCTCCGAACTGCCGAGAAGTTTTAAGCCCGATCTGGTGGAGCATCCCGCGTTTCACTAAGAGTTCATATTGCCGTACGGCTTGTAGATTCGGATAAACCTTTACTTCGGTCGCTGCAGGTACGCGATGCCGCCGAATGACAAGTCCCAAAACACCCCAACACTGCAGATGAATATCGACGAATTGATAGATGCTTCGCCGTAACGGCGTGAGACGATACGATATATCTATCTCGTCCATCGGCGAAACATAGCAATCGTGGAGGACTTTCTCAAACAGGAACTCGTTGGGAAAATCGTCTTTGAGACGTAGTTTAAGTCGATAGCGCGACCGGTTAATAATCTTCAGTGTGACGACGTTTTCTACACCCAATGAAAACTTTGAATTCATCTCACGGCGAATCTCAACGTTCTTAGACACGGGGTTTGTTATGTAATCTATTGCCCCCACGATGAACAGCAGCACCACATACGCGCCACCGACAATCAATAGGTAAGGTGAAACGTTGTAAAGCACAATCGGAATAGCGACAGGAATCAGGAAGATGAGGAGACGATTGCTTAAATGCATCTTTAGACCTAACGCGGAATTTCTGCCTCCGCGAGGAGTCGATCAATTATATCATCTGGGGTTAGTCCCTCGATCTCGGCATCCGGTTTCAGCAGAATGCGATGGCGATAGACATGCGGTGCCAAGAACTTAACGTCGTCGGGTAGAATATAGTCTCGTCCTTGCAGTGCCGCGTAGGTTTTGCTCGCTAACAACAGCGCGATTGACGCACGTGGACTACCGCCCAAAACTAACTCATTTGAATTCCGGGATGCCTCGGCTAAACCGACAATATAATTGAAGATTGAATCTTCTACGGTGACCTTCTGAATTTCCGCCTGACATTCTTCCAGCGACGCGCCATCAACGATGCTTTCAATACCGACTGTCTCCAAGCGGGTGGCGTTAAACCCCTGGTGATAGTTCATTAAAATCTGGGTTTCCACCTCTGGGATGGGATAATTCACTCGCAATTTGAACAGAAACCGGTCGAGTTGTGCCTCGGGGAGCGGATACGTGCCTTCATATTCGATAGGATTCTGTGTTGCCAATACCATAAACGGTGGGGGCAATTCATGGCGAATACCGTCAATACTTACCTGCCGCTCCTCCATACACTCCAAAAGTGCGGATTGCGTCTTGGCAGGTGAGCGGTTGATTTCATCAGCGAGCAGCACATTCGTGAAAACGGGGCCCCGCTTCAGATTAAATTGATTTGTTGTTAAGTCGTAGACACTCGTGCCAACGATATCCGACGGCATGAGGTCGGGGGTAAACTGCACACGGCTAAATTGTCCAGAGACTACCATCGCTAACGTTTTCGCAATAAGGGTTTTCGCGGTGCCGGGGACCCCTTCTAACAGCACATGTCCACCTGAAAATAGACTGACAACAACAAGTTCAAAAAGCTCAGTCTGCCCGACAATAACCTTTTGTGCTTCTTGTTTCATTTTTTCATAAACTGTTTGAACGAGATTCGTCATATATCAATGTGCCTTTTCGCTGGAGCGAGGTTGAATAGGGAGTGCGTAAGTCCTATCAAATTTGTCCGCACGCCGCTGGCGAGGTTTCAAACCTCGCCAGCAAAGGATGCTGCGTAAGTCCTATCAAATTTAGAAGTTCTGATGTCCAGCCAATTTTGTTCTGCCGATCTTTGCGCTTTCACGATGCGCCTCAACGCGTTGCGCAAGGTCAAGCAACTGTGCTTCCGATATATCGTTGGAGGCTTCCAAGTCCATCACGAGTTCCGCAAGCTGCTCGTCATCATCAATAGCACCGCGTTGGGTTAATTCTTCCAAAAAGGCATCTGTACTTAAAGTAGGACTGACACGCCAACGCATACCGAGATCATACCTAAATTGTTCGCGAATATGTCTCAAAATCTCCATGTGTGTGTTACCCTTTTGATACAAATCCGTCATCGCGTGGACGTATTCGGAACTCAAGCGTCTAATCCTCTCCTGTACATCCAAAGGTTTGCCGAACCGCCGTCCTCTCAATATCAGAAAAACGAAGAGAGTAAGACAAATATAGAGGGCGCCTAAACCGCCCGGTGTTCTAAATAAGAGTGTCGCAAATGGATTTTGTGGCTTTGATTCACGCGTGTAGTATTTCCACACAGCAAGCCCGATCCGTGCATTGCGTGGAAACGTTGAAGTTAAGTTGTAAAGAAACATAGCATTCCCAACATGCCGCAGCCCTCTCTTACGAAACATAGAGTCGGAAACAATAAAAAAGGCGCGTCCTTTTCCATCGCGCAGCGTTACAACCACGGCGTTATCCTCTGTTCCGTAGAGCGTCGCGACTTCGCGTTCAGAAGTTTTAATAGCAAAATCCGTACCCACTCGAATCTCATCAACCGGATGCTGTGGAAAAAGCGGTTCATCTGGAGTTCGATATGAGAATTCCAACCTTTTCGTTAGTTTTTGGAGTTCTAAGCCGAACGCTGCGTAGAGTTGATGCAGTGCCTGATCTTTACCAGCTACAATTAATGTGCCTCCAGCATTGACAAAGTTTTTTATATCCTGGACCTCCGTTTCAGTCGGTGTTTCGTCGATGTCATTCAGGAATAAAACATCATATCTATCCAGTCGTGCCGGATATAGCACTGATATTTCTCTAACGCTGAACCTTAAATTGCTTAAGATACGGGAAAGCACCTCTCTATTAGATAAATATGAATCAGCCGATAACTGGGAACCGGCATAAGCAATCAAGATGAGACTGAAAATAGATATTTGGACAATTCGCATTTTGGCTGTGCGGGTTTCTATAGACATATCATCCCTCTGGGGTGGGGAAAGAGACGAAACCCTTTCTGAAATGTGCAAAACTTGTTAGTAGTAACTTGGGTGATTATAGTAAATCCCGTAATTATCTATACACCAATGCAAGGGCGAGGATACAATCCTCGCCAGCGGCGTGCGTGCATTTTGACTTTGGCTGCGAGGGTGCTCTTAATTCAGTTTCTCACATAGACTTTTTGTAAGAGGTCTCGATAATTCGCGACCGTCTCTGCATCGCATGGTTTGTGTCCGTACCAGACTTCATCAAAAATAGTAATCGCAGGTCCGAGTGCGGTGTATAGGTCGATGTCTGTTTGCGCTTGATGGAGATATTCGCGATTTGTTAGACTCCTATCATAAGGGAGGCTCCCTCGTTCTTGGAGGTGCAAAATAGCGGAGAGATAGAGGAATCGGAGCGCACCGCGAAAGTCGCTTGCTGCCTCTGCTGTCTCCGCGCGGGCAAGGGCAGCTCTCTCTGTTTCTACATGCTCCAATCCGGTGTCTGACAAGCTGTCGAATGCCTCAGTAATCAGATTTGCCCGGATTTGGCGGATGAAAAAGAGGACCACAATCCCCAGTGCGATGGCTCCAAGAGGAAACAGAATAAACCTGAGATCAGTCTCCCAGTCGCTTCTGGGTTCGAGAAGTTTCAATAAAACCTTCCGGTACTCTTCGTAAGAAACCTCCGTTTCTCCGCGGCGCGTATCTAATTCTTCGCGAAACGCCTGTTCTTCAGCCTCCATTGCAAAGAGCGCGGAAAAACCGATAAGGCACACTATAACGCAAAGACAAACTCTTTTTTTCACGGTTATGCCATCCCTTTTACAGCATCCGTTTGCACATCTACCCTTTCAAGGTAGAGCCGTGTCGTTAAAATCGCCCATATCGGGACTAAAAAGGTAGCAATCAGACCTTTGACAACCAGGATCGCCACCGTGGTGGGAACACTCAATAATTGCGGCAGCACGATCTCAACATCACCACCAATGAAGAGGCTCAAGAACTTGAGAGGTGGTAACGCCTCACGAACTTGTGTGAGATCTGGAATAAACACAGAAAACACCAACAAGACGATACCGAGCAGCACAGAGGTAATGACAGAAGCGATCCAACCTGTTAAAAGATAAATCCCGAAAAAACGTAATCTTGCCCCGCTGACCAACGCATGACTCCGACGAAAAATACCGATGATGGAATTATTCTCAAGGATGAGACACGGATTGTAGAGGCTCAACGTCACGAGAAAATAAATATAGGAAACATTGGAAACCGTAATCAAAAAGGACGTTAACTCAAAGGGTAATATACGACCCAGCGAAGGCATCAACAATAAAACCAAGCCGTAGAGATTAGCAACCACATCTATAAGTAAGATAAAGATCAAAAGGGCGGCGAAAACCATGAATGCCTTGCGTCCAGTCTGTCGCCACATTTCACGAGCAGTTAAAGAAGTCGGATCCTGTTGTCCAATATCGGTAGCCTGTGCGTCACGCGATATGCGGGCAACAGCAAGGGACAGCGGACAGAAAGTTAGCAGTAGAAGGATTAGGAGACTGTATTCAAAACTTCGGAAATTGAGTTCCCATCTCCATGTAATCCCTTTATCGTCGGTTGAATGGAAAGAGGGTATCAGATAGAATTGCCAACTCACACCTGACGACCTTGTATCCGCGCCAACACCCGTAATCGTCGGATGAATCCCGCTGATTGTGTTAACATTAGCGGTAACTGTGCCGACAGGTCTGTTGCCGGAATCATTCATATCCTGCTCAAATCGTGAGATAGTAAAGAAAAACAGCGCAATATCCAATATAATTGCGATGATCGAAACCGGCATCATGATACGCCAGAACAGACCACCGTGATTGCGATAGAGCGTAACAATTGTTCCAGCAAGTCTGGTGCGTTGACCGTCAAGCATTCTGATTTCCTTGCCACTGGGCTTGAAAAGCGTGGAAGCGACTTTCTACTCTGTTACCTGCACCTCAATATCAAAAGCCTCTTTCCGAATCCGCAGATCGAAGTAGAGCAGGGTGGTACCGATGAGTGCAATCGGCATTGTGAGAGTGGCAATGAGTAGCCCAACGAAACGCTGAACAGCGTAAGTAACCCACCCAGCCTCGGTTGGGGTTGGCGCGAACAAACGGCGGAGCGTATCCAGTAGACCAGTAACCCCTTCAGCTTGCTCAGTTGCGATAATTCCTGTCAATGTGAGGATAAACTCAGTAGAAATGTAAAGAATGATTGTTATCATCCCGGAGATGAGATAAATTGCTATCAAAATTCCCAGAACCCGCCACCAACTGCCTTTAACCAATTCCGTACTGCGCCCCAACGCATTCCACGCTTTGCTCTCCTCAAGCAGGACAGGTAAACTATAGAGACTCCACCGAACTCCAAAATAGATGCCGAAAGGAATACCAATAACCGTAATACACAAGCCTCCCACAGCTAAAAGATAAAGGACACCGCTGCCGAGATAGGACCAGAAGCGTCGGAGTGCCTGTTGAAAAGCAGCTCCTGAGGTCATCTCTCTTGTTAAGTAGACTTGCGCGCTCGCGTACATTAACCCCGCAGTCACCAACAAAGAAATTACAGAAGTCGCCATTAAACTGAACCCTGCTATAACGAAAATCGTACTCGGTGTCGCTCCTATGATAAAATAGGCAGAGATCAAATCTACTGCAAATCCTAAAACGAGATAAACGGCTGCAATCTCTAACAATAAGCGGTAGTGGTTCCGATAGACAGTAAATATCCCGTCCAGAATGTCCGTGAAATTCATCGGCTGCAGTCGTGTTGTATCGGTTTGACTGTCATCTGTCTGTGCCAATTCGTTGTGTTCTTGCATGTTCTCTCCAAGGTGTGAGGGTAGTTATTATTACAACCTATCTTACCACATTTTGTGCTTTACATCAAATTTACGAACTATGTACCTGCATCTCAATATCAAACCCTCTTTTCGGATACGCAAATCAAAGTTGTTTCGTTGGGTTTCGCTAAATCTATTATAGAAATAAGGTTCTCGTAAATCGAAATTTGCCATATAAATTGGTGGATTCTTGGTCTTTACCGCTCAACCCAACCTACATTACGTTTGCGTTTTATTATCGAACTCACGTTAAATAAAAAAGGCAAGAACGGTGTGTTCTTGCCTTATATGTGTAGATCCGTTATTGCTTTATGTATGCCCATGTGGTGGTGAGTTTGTCGTTGGGGGAAACGACGAAAGCCTTTTCCAATCCATCATCCATAATACTCTGAATCTCATCCTCACTCAGAACCACACTAAAAATACCCACTTCGTCAATGATACCTCTATATTTACCAGCGTAACCGGAGCCGATGAACAAACTGAGATCGCTCGGACTGGAGTCTCCACAGGGGTGAGCACCACATTTCAGCCATTTAGCTTCGGCGGTGACTTCACCGTCTTTGTACATCTTATACTCGCGTTTTGAGACATTTCTCGTCTCAGCGACGTGAATCCACTCATCATCTACGAAAGTCCCAGGAGACGGTCTTGTAACCTCTACATAAGGCTGACAATTTCCGCCACAATCACCCCAATAAAAACTCAACCGCCCATCTGGTTCCTGTGTCAAGCAGCCTTCACCGCCATAAGATTTGCAAACTGTGTTTTGGCGACCCGCACCTACACTTTCAGGTCTAACCCAATAAACAATTGTTACATCTCCGTGGAACTGAAGTGATTTGTCATTCCCCATATCCACAAAAGATGTACCATCAAACTCCAGAGCCTTACCAAATTTGCCGTCCACCCACTTAGGTTTATTCGTGAGTGTCCCGTCGTTCCCGTTTTCAGAGGAATCTTTTGCAGTATCCCCCTTCCCCTCATCAAATTTCCATATTCCTACGACGGTTTCAGGGTCTAACAGCGCATAACTTGAAGTCGTTAGTATACCTATAGTAAACAGAACGACTATACCTATCCATACCAATCTGATTTTCATCTGTCTACTCCTCCTTATGCAGTAGGCGAGGTTGGATTTCTTTCGTTGAATAACTTGTCTACATATTTTCGGACTTTACAATAATTACAATAATGATAACAGATTTAGGAAAATAGTCAAGAAAAATTTCTGCATTTGTCCTCAGTTTTTCGCGGTTGTTGAATGTATCTGGTTTGCCATGTTGCCTGCATGTGAAAGGCAGTTAAACGTGAGTCGGTGTAAACCCAAACGTAAAGACGAATGCGTTGCTTTGCACAGACAGGTGTGGTATACTCTATCTATGATAGGATATATGATGAAGGAGAAATAGCGATGCCCACTGCGCGTGTTCGATGGAAGGATAGATGCGTATATAGAATAGTCTCTATTTTCGGATGGTGGTGCCGTCGCCTTCCGAAAAAGTGGGCGATGCAATTGGGGAAAGGTATTGGTATCTTGTTTTATCATCTCGTCAAAAAACGGCGGGACATCGCTTTGGGCAATCTGAAAATCGCGTTCGGTAGCCACCTCACAACATCAAAGCGTACAGAAATCTGCAAGGCGAGCTTTATCAACGTCGGTAAGACCTGCATTGAATTCCTTCGATTTCCCAAATTAAACGCCGAAAACATCTGGAACGAGGTCTCTGTAGACGGCGCAGAAAATCTCCATGCCGCCTTGGCGGAAGGTAAAGGCGCGATCGTCTTCTTGCCACATTTCGGGAATTGGGAGCTGCTTTCGCTTGTATACGGTGCGCTAATTCCGGATCGGGCGAAAGCTATTGCTTTCCCGATAAAAAACGCTTTGCTTAATGCTTACATTTGGCGGCATCGCGAGCAGATGAGTCTAAAACTGATTCCTCGGAAGCGTGCGATCCGAGAAACGCTGAGTGCGCTTAAAAACAATCAAGCAGTCGGATTTTTCGCTGATCAGAATGCCGGTCCAGAAGGTGTATTCGTCAATTTTTTAGGGAAACCGGCTTCAGCAGCCCGCGGTCCCGCTGTCTTAGCACGCAAGACCGGGGCACCGCTTCTCTTCTCCCTCAGTGTCCGTCAACCAGATGATCGGCACCGGGTCTATATTTCATCTCCGATTCACGTCGAAGCCTCCGATAATCTTGAACAAGATGTTGAAATTTACACAACACAGATGTTGGCACAATTGGAAACATATATCCATAAATACCCTGAACAGTGGCTATGGCTTCACAATCGTTGGAAAACACAACCTTCGAGATAAAAATTGTATTGCATCAAGTCTGAATTCATGTTAAAATAGAACGGATCCCAAAAATGTTGACAAAGTTTACGTTAAAATAAATTTTAGATTACAAAGGGAAATTCTCATGAAAAGATACACTTTGTCCTTCATCGTTTTAGTGATTGCTATCGGCATTCCATTTCTGCTCATTACGCCAAATGAAAGAGATGTGATGAGTGGCGATGAACGCGTGACACGCGAGTTGCTAAACAACGCGCTGAGAAAAGCGATTCAAATTTCGACAGAGAATTATTACAAGCCGATAGAAGATCCCAACAAGATGTATCGTGGTGCGATCAAAGGGGCATTGGCATCCCTTGAAGATGACTACACGTACTATATCTTGAAGCGTGAGCATCAGCGTGCTGTCGAAAATCTCTATAACGCGGAATTTGGAGGACTTGGTGTTCAAATCTATGACGACCATCGTGGGTTCATTAAGATTTCTAAACCGATTCCGAATACACCCGCTGCCCTCGCGAATCTCCAAGCGGGGGATTACATTACCAAAGTCAATGGTAAGCGGATCCATCTGAGCGAAAAAACAGGTATGACGCGTGCCAGCGTGATCGATTTACTGAGAGGAAAAACCGGTACCGATGTAACGATCACAGTGCAACGCAAATTTCTTGAACCCTTTGAAGTAACACTAACGCGTGCCATCGTTCCCATCAGGAGTGTGAAGTCGACAATGCTTGACGGGAATATCGGGTATATTCAGATTTCAGGGTTCATCGGAAACAAGGACAGGACAGAAGAAGAGTTTAAAAATGCGCTCACAGCGCACAAAGCCGGGGGCATGAAAGCCCTCATTTTAGATCTACGAGGCAATCAAGGTGGACTTCTGAACGCTGCATATCACATTGCGGATGCCTTTATTGACAAAGGTCTCATCGTGTCAACAAAAAGCGAAACAAACAGCAAATTTAATGAGGAATATCCAGCGACCTCCAATATCTTGTGTCCACTGGATATTCCACTCATTGTCCTCGTCAATGAATATAGCGCGAGTGCTTCCGAAATCGTAGCGGGTGCGATTAAGGATACGCGTCGCGGGATACTCGTCGGACAGAAAACTTACGGCAAAGGAGTTGTCCAAAAACGCTACGAACTATCAGATGGCAGCTCAATGTCGCTCACGATCTCAACCTATTATACACCAAATGGCACTTCAATTAACGAGGTAGGGATTACACCACAAGTCTCCATTGAGCGTGAAGAACCTGATGAAATAGAACATATAATGCTCAGAAAACTCGATTCAACCGATTCCGTCGAAAATTTCGTCTCAAAATGGATCGACGACGCGCACCAGAAACCAGGTGAAATGCCAAAAGATTTCTCTCTGCTCGAAAGAGATCTTCCAAAATTGCAGCAAACACTTGAAGCGGAAGAAAATATCACCCTCAGTTTACGATGGCTCAGACAGCGCGCAGAGCAGTACTTTAATCTCTATGTCGGTATTGATCAGGTCGTGAATTTAGCTTATGACCAACAATTGAAGGAGGCAATCCGCATCATTGAAGCAAATGAAGTTGAGAAGTATCTTAACCCAACACCGGATGCAGCAGCGGAACCCCCCTCAACGACACAAGCGAATATGCCTCCGGAACATGAGACGACAACTGAAGAATAGGCACTCTCAGAAACATAGGCAGTTTCGTTTTCACTCGTCGCCGCGCTTTCCCAAATACAAAATATGAATTCCAGAACCGAGAATCCACCCGATGTAATCACCAAAAAAGCAGTAATTGTCGGATTAATCTTGGTGGTTGTCAATGCCTATTGGGTCGGAATAGCGAGTGAACTGTGGTATGCGGTCTACACACTGGTTTCACCGTTTTCCAACGCCGTTTTCACGCTGGTTGTGCTTCTCGCACTCAACGTTTTACTCCGCAAGTTATCACCGCGTATCGCCTTTACCCCCGCAGAATTGCTGCTCGTCTACATTATGGTGACGATGGTGTCCACTATTTCCGGACATGCGATGATGGCGATCCTTATGGGAACGCTTGCACACCCTTTCTGGTTTGCAAGCCCTGAAAACGAATGGGCGCAACTTTTTCTGCACCACATCCCGTCATGGCTTACGGTCCACGAGTTTGAATGGTTAGCGGGTTATTATGAAGGTGAATCCAGTCTCTACTGGGCAGAACATCTCCGGATTTGGATTAGACCGGCACTTCTCTGGTCTGGATTCATCTTCTTACTCTACGGTTCATTACTCTGTTTAGGGCTGCTACTCCGCAAGCAGTGGATGGAACGCGAAAAACTGAGTTTCCCGCTAACGCAATTGCCATTGCAAATGACAACCAATCGGAGTTTCTTTCGTTCCCGCGCGCTCTGGTTCGGATTCGGATTCGCTGCATTGCTCCGTGTGATGGCTGGATTGCACGACATTTTTCCCGTTGTCCCGGCGCTGCCGCCCAACTATCGGCTTGACCGGCACTTCACGGAGCGACCTTGGAATGCGATCGGTTACGCTTCAATGTCCTTTAATCTTGCGGTTGTTGGACTGACCTATTTTATGCCGCTCGACCTTGCGTTCTCGACATGGTTCTTCTTTTGGCTCACGCGTGCGGAACGTGTGATTGCGAGTGCAGTCGGTATTACAAATATCAGTGTCCTGCATCTTAACGATCGCGCATCGGGTGCTTGGGTAGGCATCGCCGTGCTGACGCTTTGGATGAGTCGGCGGCACTTCGCTCGTTTCTTCCGACATGTGATTGGGCGCGAGTGGGGTGATGATAGCAACGAACCCCTCTCTTACCGGACGGTAGCCGTGCTAACAGTACTGAGTGTAGGACTTGTCTTCGGATTCTGCTATGCGGCGGGTATGTCGTTATGGGCAATTAGTGTATTTTATGCGCTGTTTATCGCATTCGCCATAGCAATAGGACGCGTGCGTGCCGAACTCGGTCCACCCTATCACGAAGTCATCGGTATTAACCCACGGCAAATGATGGTCAGCATGTTCGGGACGCGACAATTGGGGGGTGCAAACCTCACTGTAATGACGTTCCTCTACGCCTTTAATCGTTGCAACCGTTCGCACCCGATGCCGAACCAGATTGAATCACTCCGGATCGGTGAACGCTCAGGGATGCCCGGAAAAACCTTGCTGCTGGGAATGGCACTTGCCATTGCAGTTGGTGCGTTAGCGACATTCTGGACCTATTTGCAAGTCGCGTATCATTACGGTGTTCTGGCGCGATGTCAAGGCGTTGTGGGACGATTTGGATGGGAGAGTTTCAACCCACTTCAGAGTTGGTTGCAGCACCCCAAAGAACCGGATATCAGCGCGGTCGTTTTTATGTCTGGTGGGTTCGCGTTCGTGTTCCTTCTCAATTTTTTGCGGACACGTCTGCTGTGGTGGACGCTACACCCATCAGGCTATGTGCTTTCAGGCGCGTCGTGGGGTGGGCTCATCTATTTCTGGTTTCCTGTGATGGTAAGTTGGTTGATTAAGTTCTTAATTCTCCGTTTTTGGGGTTGGCAGATGTATCGTAAGGCGATCCCTTTCTTCCTGGGATTGGTCTTAGGGGACTACATCCCGCGAAGTATCTTGAGTCTCATCAGTTTTGCTTTGAATCTCTATATGCCTTCGTCCGGTGCGGGGCATACACTTTAGTGTTGGCTATCAGCAGTCAGCAATCAGTAGCGAGGTTAGGAAACCTCACCTACCAATCCTAACAGAATAATGACTATAATTATGGAATTACTGAGATTGTTCGTTTATATTGTGTATCCGCTGGAGATTCGAGAATGACACCATTGCTCACTGTCAAATCTATTACAAAGCAATTTGCCGCTACCCCGGTTGTGCAGGACGTGAGTTTCTCTGTTTATCTGGGGGAAATTTTCGCGCTTTTGGGACCCAGCGGTTGCGGGAAAACAACAACCTTGCGTATCATAGCGGGGTTTGAAATTGCAGATGCTGGAACAATCTCGATGTCAGGAAAAACATTTGCGAACAGTGAGACCCACGTCCCCCCTGAATCACGCGGCATAGGGTTTGTGTTTCAGGACTATGCCCTTTTTCCACACAAAAATGTGCTTGAGAATGTCGGTTTTGGTCTCCGAAAGGTGTCGAAAAAGACGCGACAAGAAAGGGCATTTGAGGTGCTGGATATGGTCGGTTTGACGGATTTACATTCGCGTCTACCGCACCATCTCTCTGGTGGCGAGCAGCAGCGGGTGGCACTGGCGCGCGCGATCATCGCGCGTCCCAAACTTCTCCTCTTAGATGAACCTTTCTCAAGTCTTGATCCGGGATTGCGACAGGCGACGCGTGAAGAGGTCCGATCACTTCTGAAAGCGGAAGGGATTAGCGCGATTCTCGTCACGCACGCGCAGGAAGAAGCGTTGAGTTTCGCTGAGCGGTTGGGAGTGATGAAAGAAGGCACGCTTGAACAGATCGGGACACCTGAAGCGGTATACCGCCAGCCGAAAACGGCTTATGTCGCAGACTTTTTAGGACAGACGAATTTCGTTCAAGCGCACGTCAAAGACGGGATGGCAGAAACGCCATTCGGACGCGTAAAAGTAGATAGTGCTGACACAGCGGACGTGCTTCTCTCTATCCGACCTGAATGCTTGAAGATGATAGCACCCGATTCTCAAAACAGCCCCGCAAAAAGTGGTCGTATCGTGGGGCAGGAATTTAAAGGGCACGATTTCACTTATCGGGTCAAGGTAGACGGAAAGCACTATTTCGTTCAGACCGACTACCGTTGTCCGTTTCAGATTGGCGACACTGTGCTGTTGGAAGCAGCTTCGGCAGTGGCAGTCATGCCTGAAAACACATAAGTGCACCGAGCAAGACCTATAGGGCGGTTTCTAACTGCGATATTTTCCGAATTATAACATACCTCGAATTTCATTAATCCCTTGGATCATTCGTGTGAATGCTTCAACCAGTCGGTCGATTTCTGCATGGACTGTGGCATCATCACTATTCTCTAATGCATCAAGAACCCCGGGAAAAACAATCGCCGCGTAGCCTGTGTTGAGTCCCGGTGCATAGATAAGATGCTTAAACCAAGGACGTAACGGCAAGCCCGTCTGATCCGTCAAATTTCGCTCTAATCGGTACAATCGTTGGTTTATCTCCGCAATCTGGGATAGATCGTCAGAAGCGAGGTAACGTGCGAGTTCCTGATTCAACGACCCTGCCACCTGCTGCCACTCCGTGAGTAAACTGTCTAACTTCGCAATGTCTTTGGCAATTTTGTTTTTTGATCCAGAATTCTGCAACAACTTTAAAGGGGTCATCAGGTCTGTCGCGTAGGTCTCATAGTCGAAGGGCAGAATATCGGCGTTGGCAAGCTGCAGCGCGAGGGTGCCCCAAATCTGTGCCATCGCCGCCTGATACTGAAACGTCGGATCGCCGAAATGCTCCATCCAGTAGAAGTTATCCTGCATGGCATGGTAGACCCCGTAGGGACCACCGAATCCCATGCTAACGGCAGGGATACCAGCATGCCCAACAAACGGCGAATGGTCTGAACCACTTCCAAGGTTGCCAACTTGTGGAATCTCCTTACTCTGAGATGTTTTCCAACTCTCGTAAACCGTCTTTAGTGTTCCTGGATCAATAACGTTCTGCGTTACTTCTCGTATTAACTCTCGTAGTGATGGAATCGCACTCACATAAAACCGCCCACCGGTCGCGGCGATGTCTACATTGAGATAGGCAATGGCTTTCTGCTGGAGGGTTGCTTTTAAGTCCTCAACCCACTCGGTTGAACCGAGGATGCCGAATTCTTCAGCATCCCACGAGGCAAAAACAATACTCCGTTTTGGACGCACGCCTGTTTTGGAGAGTTCACCCAAACATTGTGCGACCTCTAAAAGCGAGGTCGTGCCACTGCCGGGGTCTGCTGCGCCATACACCCATGCGTCGTGGTGGTTGCCTAAGATTACCCATTGATCCGGATATTCCGTTCCTTCCAAAGTCGCAATGACGTTATAGATTGGACGGATGCTGTGTTCACAACGCACCTTGATGCGAACCTTCGCAGGTCCCGGTCCGATATGATATGCGAAAGGTAAGCCGCCCTGCCACTGTGATGGAACATTGGGTCCCGCGAGTGCCCTCAAAAACGGTTCGGCATCCCTATAGGCGATCGGAACGACAGGAATCTTGGGGAGGTCTGTAGCTTCGTCAATTGAGAGTCTTTGGGCATCTTTAGTCGCTGCCCAACCGGGTGTCAGCGGGTCACTGGCGTGTTGAAAGATATACTTCACGGTGCCGCGCTGTATCGCATCATCTGAACGCCACGGACCGCGAGGATAGACATCGCCACGCATGTATCCATCGTCTGCTGGATCTGAGTACAGGATTAAACCAACAGCACCGTTATCACCAGCCACTTTTGCTTTCACACCACGATAGCTGCCCCCATATCGAGCGATACAGATTTTGCCTTCTACTGAGATGCCTTGTTTCGCGAGAATTTGGTAGTCCTCGGGCAATCCCTTGTTGACATAGATGAGTTGGGCGGTTACATCTCCATCGGGTGAATAGGCATTGTATCCGGGTACAATCTCAGTTTCATAAGAATCTTTGTCCCATTCCCAACTGGATTCCTTGCCGACAGCGAGATGTTGGGTAGGTGAAACAAGTTCTACATGCACCTCAAGGGGATGCGGAAGATATACATGATATTCGTACATCTGAACCTGCAAACCGTAGTTTCCAAATTCTGTACGCAGGTATTCCGCTATCTTGCGGCTATTCTCTGTACCAGCGAGATGAGGCTCCTCGGCCAGGAAACGCAATTTATGCCGGCACCTTTCCGCCGATACCAGTTCCTTAAAACGGATTTCATACTGCTTTTGTGAGGCAGCACTTTCTGCTGTGAACCCACGCATACCAAAGACATTATGCGAAGAAAGCACAAATACGGCAAGTATGCAGATAAGACAGAAATTCGGTCTCCACGTATGCCTTGGCAGATAGAATATATTTTTTAGCGTTGTGATAAGTCATTACCCCCTTTTATTTTCTGAATATCATACCACACCTCACACGCGTTTTCACTATATTTTTTATTCACGCGATTTTCTACCATTTTTTGTCATAAAATAGAAAATCGACAGTTTGCTATTAAGGAAATGTCTCTAAAAATTGACACGATGTTGCCTTATCTGTTAAAATAGAATTGTAGTCGAAATTGATCGGTATGATTTAGTTTTCGGTTTCTGATTTATATCCTCTTTTATATCATCTGGGGTATCGCTACAGTGGGGCGGCTCTATCCTGAAATTGACACTACAGGAGAACTGAGTGCCTCTGAAAATCGACTGCAGGGGAAACCTAAATGGATGCAAAGATTCTAATTGTTGAAGACGAACGTGATATCGTAGATTTATTACGATATAACTTACAAAAAGCAGGCTTTGACACAGATTACGTCCGGAACGGTGTTGATGCTCTCCATAGTGCTGTCGAAAAACCACCGGACCTTATTTTGTTAGACTTGATGCTGCCAGAGGTGGATGGTCTCATTGTCTGTCGCTTATTAAAGAATGATCCGAGGACAAAAAATATTCCGATCGTGATGGTAACAGCGAAAGCAGAAGAACGAGATCGGGTTGCTGGATTGGAACTTGGTGCAGATGATTACATCACAAAACCCTTTAGTCCAAGGGAAGTCGTACTTCGGGTGTCCGCCGTTTTACGCCGTATTCAGGTCGGCAAACAGACAGAAGATACAAAGCAAATCGAAACACACGGGTTAACAATCGATCTCGATAAACACCAGGTATTGACTGACAACGGTCCAATCGACCTCACAGCAACAGAGTTTAAACTTATCACCTTATTTGCGCGTTCACCGGGACGCGTTTTCACCCGCGATGTTCTGATGGATGTAATTTGGGGACAGGAGTATTACGGCATCGACCGAACGGTGGATACACACGTTAGCCGACTTCGACGCAAACTTGGGGAATTGGGTAAGCATATTGAGACTGTGCACGGGGTTGGGTATCGGTTTAAGGAAAGTAATTGAGAACAGCTATACCTGAGGCATTCGATCCTCTTGTAGGAAGGATCTTCAAATCCTGACGTTCACTGACTGCTAACTGCTGATGGCTGAGCACTGATGAAGTGCTTCCAAGCGAGAGGGAACCCTCAAGGTTTCCTCCCGCGTTGAATTGCACTTGTAGGGTTGATATACAGATCTCACTCCAGACCTACGGAAACTCTATCCCGAGTTTTCGACACACCTTTCGGATTTTGTTAATCGCGCCGCCTATCTGCTTCCCACCTCGCGTAACACCAAAAAGGTGTTGGCTTACAACACGGCGAGAAATACCGAGAATGTTTCCAATCTCCTCCTGCGTTTTACCTTTATAGAAGTAGAGTTGGATACACTCCGCTTGACGTTTAGTTAGTTCCTGCGCGATAATCCAACGAATTTGCTTCAGAACTACCTGCCGTTTGGCACGGCGCGCCTCCGCATATTCGTCATCAGGTGCTTGATACCAGAAATAGTCCTCGGTTGTGAGCTGATCAAAATACTCCGGTGGCACCGGGATCTCCCAAAAATCGGGATTAAATTTGGGCATAGATAAGCAACTCCCTCAAATGTGAGGCGACTGCGCCTATGCCTTAATCAAATTATCGATAAAGGGCAGAGGCGCCATCGCCATAAACTAAATACTGAAGTGTGGCGTGGCTTATACGTAACATAATGGCTACCTCCTTATCCTCCTTATTGTTTTATAATTGGGAACGGTGCAAGGATGTCAATGACTTTTTGCAAACCGCACATGATAGTATAACAAAAGACACAAAAATATGCGATAAAAATTCGGTTCAGCACGCGATGGTTAATAAAGTCCGCGTTCTACCGCAGAAGTAGCATACTTTGTAAAATAGGGGACAGAGGGGTTTAAACCCTCCGTCCCTTTCCAAAGAGTGCGACACTAAGTGTCACACCGCAAGGGCGTAACACTAAGTGTCACACCTCCTCTGGTTTGCTAACATAATAAATACCTCCTTTTTTTCGCTTGCCACAATACAGCGGCAATAGGATACCATCGCCATAAAAAATGACAATGATTCACTTAAACACATTTTCGGATGCACTTTTGCATGTTTTTGCGAAAAAAAATGAAAAAAATATTTTTCGGGGTCGAAAAACGAATTTAAAAGAACATTGAACTGCTACAATTATCCCGTTCAATTCTCTGCATTGACTCTGTTTCATGCCGCACGGAGTTGCTCCCCGACCCAATCTACCCAAGGAACAAGTTGAGATAAATATGCAGAAATTTTGCTATCCGTTGCAGATGGATCAGGAAAGATGTATAACCTCTCCGTGTCATTCAAGAAAACGCGCCAATGTGGAAAACGCGAATTTAATAGGGGAAATATGTCTGTCCCTTTGAATGAATACGATTCACCGTCCCCAATGAGAAGATAGGCTCCACCCAGGACGGCTAACCGAGCGAGTTTGCGAAGGCGATGAGGCAGCACTTTCGGCAAGCGAAAATCGGTCTTATTTTCCGTTTCCAACCCAGCAGCATATCGGACAAGATCCAATACGGATTGAAAATAATCCCGTGCCTGACCTTTATCCATGTCGGGTACACCAAGTCCTCCAATCAGATCATCACCCAAAACAAGCGTCGTATCGTAGCGGAGACGATGCACCCAAGCCAACGACCTCACGTATGCAATTTCATCAACTGGGGATTGTAATCCATCAAGTCTCTCAGTGGCAGAACGCGGCGGACAGAAGCCATTCGCGGAGGGGTATCTCGATTCAACGCGCTGTTCTGCTTGGTTGAACCATTCCTTATCCGCGTCATTGAATTCGTCGATAATAAATGGATATAGGTCAAGATCAGAAACGCCGGGGACGGCTTCATTTCTGTGAACACTGCCGCCGACATAAATTGCCACCAGTCGATTTTGGAAGTGAGTCCAGTATTCATAGGCGTGATATTGGATTGCATCTCTGAAAAATTCCTCACCAAATAGAGAAAGGTTAAAAAGAGACGGTTGTCTTAGTTGTTGCATGAACTTTCCTCCATGAAAAATAAAAGTAATTTACTTAAATGTATTCTCGGATGCAGTTTGCTAATTACGCAACAGCACTTTTGCCTGAAAAGTATTGTTGTCCTTTCTCAAGATGTTATTGTGTCGGAATCTGGTTCATATCCCACAGAATAACTGTCCCGTTATTCCCGCTGGCAAGCGTTTGCCCATCAGGACTGAACGCGACAGCTTCAATCCAACCCGGGTACCCAGTGAAAGTCCCTATATGCTCGGCAGTGACAGTATTCCACAATTCGATTGTCTGCCAACTCGCGCTTGCAACTATTTGGCCATCGGGACTGAAGGCGATACCATAGACAACGCCCCTTGCTTTTACGATATTATGTAGCAAGTTCCCAGTGTGCACATCCCACAAACAGGGATCGCTACCACCACTCGCGAGCATCGTGCCATCTGGAGAAAATACGACGGCATTAACGCTATCCGCGTGCAAGGTTGCTTTGATTTTACCCGTGGGCATATCCCACAACCGAATCACCTCTTCGTCAGTCGCCACGGCAAGCGTTCGTCCATCAGGATTGAGCGCAATAGCTCTGACTCCGATGCCTGAATCGGAGTCTGTTATATTCCCAGTGATCGTTTGCAGGAGATGCCCGGTGTGGACATACCACAAACCGATTGTATTATCCCAACTTCCACTCACAAGGGACTTACCATCGGGTGTATAGACGATAGAACGCGCCCCTTTCGTATGGGCAGTGATGGTTTTGAGGAGTTCCTCGGTATGAACATCCCAAATACGGATTTTACCGTCCCGATTCCCACTCGCCAATGTCCGACCATCTGGAGAATAAGTCACTGAAAGAACTTCATCTGTATGTCCAGTGAGAGTTTTCACGATTTGCCCACTCTGGACATCTCGTAGTACAATTGTGTTGTTGCCTCTACTAATTGCAAGTGTTTCGCCATCCGGTGAAAAAGCCAATGACCTCGCTCCAAACCTATGTACAGTAAAGGTTTTCAAGAGTTCTCCAGTGCCAATATTCCAAAATCGCAGCGTCCCGTCGTATCCACTACTCACAACGGTTTCTCCATTCGGTGAATACATTACAGAATCAACGTCGCGTGTATGCCCCTTAAGGATTTTTAGGGTCTCACCGGTGCGAACATCCCACATACGGATTGTCTTATCCCTGCTTCCACTGATAAATGTTAATCCATCTCTTGAATAGATCATGGAATTGACAGGATCCGTATGCCCACTAAAGGTTTTCAGGAGTTTTCCGGTGTGAACATCCCAAATACGAATCTTGGCATCCCCTCCTCCACTTGCAAGCGTCTGACTATCAGGAGCATACACGATCCTATAGATACTACTTTCATGATCAGCGATAGTTGTCAGCAGTTCTCCAGTATTCACATCCGAAATACGAATCGTACTGTCCTTCCAACCAACGCATGCTAACGCCTTTCCATCATTTGAATACGCGACCCAGCGGATACTATCTGTGTGTCCCCAAAAGGCTTTTAGAAGTTCACCGGTGTTAACATCCCATAGCCGAACTGTGGTGTCCCGACTTCCACCAGCGAGTATCTCTCCAGTCGGACTGAACGCCAACGAATAGACTCTGTCCTCATGTCCCACAAGTACTTTATTGAGTTTGTTAGTTTGTAAATCCCATAAGACGACTTCACTATCAGTTGCAGCAGCAAGCGTCCTGCCATCGGGACTGAGAACCATGAGGTTCCACCTCAGTTTTGTCCCCAAGTCTGTGAATAGATCCAGCTCTTCACCTGTGTGTACATCATATATCCATAGACCGATTGCACTCTGAATAGCGATCCGGTCTCCATCCGGAAGGAACGCGAAATCACCGATTCCACCTTTCTCAAAGCGAGCGATAGCCCCTTCGGGAAGATGCCATCGGGTGTAATCTTGTGCGAAACCGTTTGGCGAAAAAAGAATAGTAATTAGAACAAAACTAAAAAATCGCGCTGTTCTCATACCAATAATTCCTTAGTCCTATATCGTTTTCTTTGACGTGAGTTTGATAAATACTTAGGACAGACGCATTTCCTCTTAAAGTCCCCCTGATAAGGGGGATTTAGGGGGTTAACTCCGTAAAAATCGCGACTTTTTTGTTGAATGTGCGTTTGTCTTGACTTCTCGGACTTTTTTCAAACTGGCGTTTTTCTTTAGGATTTATGCAGATATGCAATAAAGGGTTTCCTCTTACGTTATTTACACACTTTTGGATGCACTTTGCAGGTTGTGTAGAATTACCCGAAATTGAATCACGGAGACATCCGTTTAAAAAATAGAGGACAGAGAAGTATCAATTCTCTGTCCTCTTCTAAAGGGCGCGACACGTTAGGCAACGCGCCTATACATATCCAGTTGTTGTGATAAAAAAAATTATTCCTCGGTCTCGAAAAACGCTTTGAGCGGTGTACTGAGCCGTGGGGCTACGGTCTGTTCATCTATCGACTTCTCGCCTTTCCATTCGGCATGTTCAATACCCATCATATAAGCCTGCTCTCCGGTGTCGGTGTAACTGAGGTATTGAAACCCAGCATTCTCAAAACAGATGAGTGCGGGTCCGTTGTCCGGGGATACTTGTAGGGTAATGTGTTCAGCCTCCAGCTCCTCAAAGGCGTAGCGGACGGCTTCATGGAGTGCATCAGTGCCGTATCCGCGAGCACGATAATCGGGTCGAATGATGACGAATTCGAGGGTAACGGTGTTCGTATCGGCTCGGAGAAGGATAAATCCAATGAGAAGGCGTGTGTTATGAACTTCAATAGCGAGGGCGTGCATCTGCTCGTCTGCTACCCAACGGTGCCAATCTGAAACAAAGGTTTCAAAAGAGACCTGTGATGTATAGAGAAGATTCCTGATGCCCGGTCGGTTTATCCATCCCCAAATTCGGCGCAGTTCATTTTTAGCGATCTGTCGGAGGAAAATGCCACCGCCGTGAAGACGTTCCAACTGATACAATTGACTCCGCAATCCTTCCAATTGTGCTGAGTGTGCACCGATTTGTGCACCCGCGGCGCGAACCATGCGTTGATTCGGTTGATCCATGAATTTCGCTTGCTTCACACGGTTTTGGAAGTACCCCAGTTTCCGTTCACTTCTTTCAATAATGCGTAGTAAGTTCTGAAT
The DNA here is from genome assembly GCA_026702755.1 of Candidatus Poribacteria bacterium. Taxonomy (NCBI): domain Bacteria; phylum Candidatus Poribacteria; species Candidatus Poribacteria bacterium. Next base: position 35,495 of record JAPPBX010000082.1, read on the forward strand.
AGCATCCGCCCACTTTTGCGGGTTAGCGTCTGCGTCGTCGCGTGTTTCGCTCCGTTCTCTTCTTATCTGAGTTTCGTTCATATCTCCCCTCCGTGAATCCAGAGATCCGAAGGTAGCTTTCATATCGGAGTGGATTAATGTCGCCGGTTTCAACTGCACGTTTGACGGCGCACGATGGCTCGTGCTGATGCGTACACGCTGCGAATTTACACTCCGGGATATAAGAACGCATCTCCGGAAAATGAATATCTAATCCTTGTTCATCATCAATTTCAAGCAAGCCAAGGGTACGGATGCCGGGTGTATCTGCGACGAACCCACCGAATTCAAGTGGTAGGAGCATGACTTCCGTTGTCGTATGTCGCCCTTTGTGGATGCGCTCGTCTACTTCACCTATGCGCAATTGGAGTCCAGGCTGTAAGGCATTGAGCAGAGAGGACTTCCCGACCCCCGATGAACCTACAATCGCTGAAATTCTGTCTTTCATCACCTCCCGCAATTCTTCAATACCAACTCCGGTTACAGTACTAGTATAAACCACTTTATAACTTAATTCTTCATATAAATTGAGTTCGCGTTGTACATTCTCGAATTTTGCCAAATCGAGTTTGTTAATACAGATAACGGGTTCCACGCCAGAAGCCTCTGCGGTAACAAGAAATCTGTCAAGCATTCGGAGTTTGAGGGTTGGGTGTCGTGCAGCGAAAATGATGAGCAGCATATCAAGGTTGGCGACGATAACCTGTCGCCAACCATCCATTCGGATACGTCCAAACTGGGTTTCACGCGGGAGACATTCCTCAATATATCCACTGTCCGCTGTAGACGCTGCGGTAGAGATACGTACCCGATCACCAACAGCGACTAAATCGACGTACGGCATCTCTTTGGTCTCAGCGAGTCGCCGCTTTTCATCTTCAATAAGGTGGTGCCGTAAGGCACAGGTATAGCACTGTTTGCCAACCTGTACCTCATAAGTACCACCTCGTGCTTTTATGACAATGCCTTCCATATTTAGATTTACCTGCGAAAGCGAGCGTTGTAGAATACGCTGCGTTCAGGGTGCACCGCGGCTTAAGGTAGATATCAAGGAAGTCTCCATGTATCCGTGCCTACCTAATTCCCTGGATTTCGCCAGATAATCCGTCCACGCGTCAGGTCATAAGGCGAAAGTTCGAGGGTGACTTGGTCGCCGGGAAGCACCCAGATTTTGTGTTGCATGAGTTTGCCAGCGAGATACGCCACAACTTTGTGGTCGTTCTCTTCTAACTTCACATGAAACAGATTACCGGGTAGGGATTCCAAAACTACCCCTATTACACGGATAGCTGCGTCTTTAGTAGTTTCTCGTGCATTAGTAGATTCATCGGTTTGCGGGGTTACATTTTCATTTCTCATTTTCTATTTTCTCCTTTTTGTAATTGTTTGTTACTTTATACACTATATTGGATGCACTTTATTAACGAATTGTTCGGAAAAAAGTTGACATGAAGCCTCAAAAGTTGTAAAATGCACAAATAGGAAATTAGATGTTGCGCTTCGCTATACATATAATAAGGAGAAAAAAGAATGAGCCAAGCCTTACCTCTTGTAAGTTATCCTGACCTTGAAAGCCAAGTCAAGGCGATGGAGGAAGACGGATATGCTTATCTACCAAAGGTTATCGAGGGCGAACAACTCACGGAACTTCGTGCTGCGATGGATCGGTTAACAGCATTCCCTGAAAGTTTTGATCGGCACGGCACGCCAGAGAATGGAAATGGTTTCCTTAACAAACACATCAACAACGCCTTCAACCGCGACACCGTTTTTTTACAATACCTTGATCTGTCTCCAGTTATTGAATTGGCAGAGGCAGTGCACGGCGAAGATTGCCACGTCATCGGTATGACGGCATGGGTAACGGGACCTGGTCGTCCCGATCAAGGGTTACACATAGATTGGTTGCCGATCCCACTGCCAGCGGATCTTCTCGAAGATCCACGTGTTAAGGTGCCAATTTTCATCTCAACGGCGCACTACTACTTGGATGACCTCTACGAAGACCTCGGTCCAACAAAATTCGTTCCGGGTAGCCATCTTTCCGGACGGCGACCCGACGGCGAGACAGAATGGAAGGGTGCATCAGAAAAGAGTATTCTCTGCAACGCCGGTGATGTGGTGCTCTTCCGAAGCGAAGTCTGGCACCGCGGCACAGCGAACCGTAGTGACCAGACCCGTTATCTCTTACAAGTGCACTACGCGCAGCGGATGATAACGCAGAAATTCCCACCCTATCTGAACCGGTTTCAGTTCAATGAGGAAATTTTGGAGCAAGCAACGGAACGGCAACAGCGTTTAATGGGCAATCACCGCCCTGGTGCCTACGATTGATCCTAAATTTTTCAGAGAACAATGACCTCCATTGAGGATAACAGCCTCCTTTGAACAGAAAAGAGACCATCGGGACATTGCCACGACCAAACGTCATCAGCGAGGAGCCGCACGGGAAAATTATCGCCCTGAGTTTGCTCCTCGCGTTTCTTTGGGGTGGGAACTCACCTTCCATAAAAATCGGCTTGCAAGATTTTCCACCGATGGCGTTGGCGTTTCTCCGTTTTGTGATTGGGCTTATTGTGATCGGAGGCTGGTCGCTCTATCGCGGGGTCTCGCTCTCCTTGCGCAAGGGTGAACTCGCTCGATTGGTTCTGCTCACAACAATTTTCATACTCCAAATTATCTGCTTGAACACCGGAACCTTACTCACGACTGCTTCCCGCTCCACTATTTTTATCAACGTCTATCCGTTTTTCACGGCACTCTTTGCGCATCTTTGGATTCCTGGTGAACGCCTCTCTATTACAAAGACATTAGGGATTATTGTCGCTTTTAGTGGCGTTTTCATAACAGTTGCCCCGCACCTCGGTGAAGGTGAAACGGATGTTCTCGGCGACCTTCTCGTCCTCATCAGTGGTGGTTTCTTGGGGCTGCGCGTCGTCGTGACAAAACTACTCGTCCAAGCAATACACCCGTACCGACTTCTCGTCTGGTATTTAAGTTTGAGTCTCCCCTGTTACGCCGCAATGAGTTTGCTACTGGAACGCGGCGACCCGATGCAGCTAACGCTTTCAAGTGCTGCTGCACTCCTTTATCAAGGCGGTGTTATCGCTGGCTACTGTTTCTTGGCGTGGACTTCAATACTTGAGAGATACAGTGCAAGCAAATTGGTTGTGCTTTTTTTCGCAACGCCACTGTCGGGTGTCGTGTTTAGCTACCTGGTCTTGGGAGACGAACTGACGCTCAGTCTATTGGCGGGTGCTGTTCTCGTGGCAGCTGGGATCTATCTTGTAAATATGCGGCGTTGATGCGATTAAAATCTCTTTTGGCAAGATAGATATGGTTCCTCACGATGGATTGAGAATTTTCTATTTTTAACCCCCTAAATCCCCCTTATCAGGGGGACTTTAAGAGGAAATGCGTAGGTCCTATTAGTTATTAAAAGCATTTGCGACCGCGACTAAGTCAAGAATGTTTACTATGCCATCGCCATTGATATCTGGATCGGTTTTGCCAAATGCGTTTGCAACGGCGACGAGATCAAGGATGTTCACTGTGCCATCGCCGTTGACATCTGTCGGGTTACGAATCTCGGCGACTTTGAGATAAATCTCACCATCAAGATCGGGAATGGTGTGCCAGCGTTTATCCTCCACACTGCTTGCTACACCACTGACTTTTTCTGGGAGTTGTATCATCTGTTCTTTACCAGATCGGTTGTAGACTGCCCAGCCGTTGGTGAACTCACGGATGAATAAGCCTTCAATAGAGACACCTTGTGGTGTTTTATACAATGCCGCTTTCTCGCCGATGGGTCTTCCAAGGTCGGCATCCCAAAAATCATACCAGATATGTCCATGATGGAGTGCTTTTGGATCAACAGACCGCGTGCCATCGGTATACAGGACATAGCCATCAGAGAGTGTCAGACTCATCGTCGTAAACACACGCATCAAAGGTTTATTGTTGGGTCCGTTTGGCGGTTCTGTTCCGATGCCTTCACCCTCTAAACAGGTAAGCTGTGGGGCTTGGAGCTGTTTCCCCGCCCATAGAAGTGTGTCCTCAATCTCAATGAGGCCTTCGCGGGTATAACTGCCGTTCGGGTCATGTCCGGTTTCCATGAAGATACCGTTAAGATACTCGACAAAAGGTATGGGTTTCGCCCGATTCACATTCACTATAATCAGAAAATCGTCTCGCACACGCTCACGAATACTCCGGAAAATACGGATATAGGCATCAATAACCTGTTGATCGGTGATCTCAGGGTAAAAACCACGACCGTGAAATCCAGTGCCGTCCCCCACACCATCTACAAAAAGACCATCGTACAATCCACAGGCGGCAATGCTTACAACCTTCTCTATACACAGGTCCTGAAATTCAAGGTTCAAGAAATTCCCTACCCATTCTCCCCCGTGATATGGATGAACCATAAGATTACCGTCAGGATCACGGAGCCAAAAATCCGAATCTATTGGAAACGAATCAGGTGCCCACCACTTGAAATTCAGCCCCATCAGCGAAATCAGGTTTGGATTCTGTTCAAGGCGGTCTTCATGCATCGCTATGGCAGCTTCCAAGTCGCCTACCAAACGGGTTGACAATCCGCCCGTCGGTTCTGATTTTGATAAGTGCCAGTGCAGATGGCGGTAACTACCCTTCCATACAAGATCGTGTTTCGTCAGACGCTCCTCATAAAGCCCAGGAGTGTTCCATAAAACGTCCCATCCAAATTTTTTGTATTCTTCAACGGATTCAAAAAGATTCACAGCAAATGGATCGAAAATAGAGGGATAGTCTCTGCCCTGAATGCGATCTGTCACATCAGGTAAAATCGTATTGACTCTACAGAACTCATCATACACAAAGGTCGTCAAATTCAGATTTGTGAGCATGCTTATATCCGATGCCCAATTCCTATGAATCCGTAACGTCCGCAATGCCGTCAGTCCTGCCAGTGGGCTGAAGTCCGAAATCTGATTATTCGAGAGTACCAAGATACGAAGTTTCTTCAGTTCCGCAAGCGGAGACACATCATAAATTTTACATCGAGCAATCTCCAATGCTTCTAAATTCGTGAGATTTGAAAGTGGTCGTAAATCACTGAGCGGATTATTTCTCAAGTTTATATCTCTCAGGGCTGTCAGTGCAGAAAGGGGTGATAAATCTGAGATATCGTTTTCCGGTAAATCCAACTTTGTGAGAGTTGTCAGCGCGGAGAGTGGCGATAAATCTGAGATTGTGTTGCCCCCTAAATCCAGATTTACAAGGGCTGTCAGAGAAGCTAATGGCGATAAGTCTGAATCTGATATGTTGGTAGCACCTATACCCAGGTGCGTCAACTGTATTAGACCCCGAAGTGGATTTATGTCCTTTATGGGATTACCAGTTAAATCAAGCTCCATTAGGTTTACCGCAAATTCTAAGCCTTGGATATTTGCAATGCCTTTTTCTATGGCATGCAATCGAGTTATTTGTTTAATATTGTCTTTTGTCAACGGAACACCCGGTAGAAGTCCAAGATCACCGCGAACAGCAACACGCAGTGCCGGGTCCGGCATCCATGCTGCGGCAGGATCCGTTTGCTCCGTTATCCATGTTTCGGGTGCCTCTTCTGCGAAACTCGCAATGCATACCAACACTAAACAGAGGGAGAAGATTTTATGAAGACATTGTTTTTTCACCAGTTAACTCCTTATGAAAGGTTCTAAGTTGAATTTATTTTAGCGTTTCCTACTCAAAAGCATTTGCGACGACAACCAAATCTAAGATATTGACGGTGCCATCTCCGTTGAGATCAGGGGCATTTTTGCCAAACGCGTTTGCGACGACAACCAAATCTAAGATATTGACAATACCATCACCATTCACATCCACTGTAGGAGGGGTTTCTACCTCCGCTTCCGATTTCAGATAAATCTCGCCGTCTAAATCTGCAAGCACATGCTCCGTACCGACGACACCGTTTGCAACACCTTCCGATCGGGGCAGGGCAATAATCTGTTCTCTACCACTCCGGTTGTAGACCGCCCAACCGTTGTCAAACTCTCGGATGAAGATGCCGTAGCGGTTGTCGTAGGTCTGCGCTTTCTCTCCAACGGGTCGACCGAGATCGGCATCATAGAAATCGTACCACATGATTCCACCCGGGTCGGGTGTTACAAACACGCTATAACCATCGGAGTGTGTGAGGGACAACGTTGTAATGACCCGCATCCAGCGGAGGTTATCAGGACTATCAATAGGTTGATCTACACCCTGTCCGAGTAATACATTGATTCTCGGTTCACGGAGATATTCCTCATTCCAGGAGAGAGCCTCTTCGATCCCCCTGAGTTTCTCATAAGAGTAGCCATCTTGACGATCTCGGTGTGTTTCCATAAAACTACCGTTGATCCATTCCGCATACCGTGGCGATTTTCCAAAGTTCCTATTGACGAGTATAAGAAAGTCATCTCGAACTCGTTCCCTTATGCCTTTTAGGATGTTTATGTACGCTTGTATAACAACTTCACCGTCAATGTTAAAATACTTACCGTAGTAGTACTGATGGTAACCGTCCCATGAATCGAACAGAACACCATCAAAGAATCCACAGTCCGCAACAGCCACAGCACGATCTATGACGAGTTGTTGAACTTTTGGGTTTAGGATGGCAAGCACCCCTTCTGGCTTGTAATCTGCTGGTAAACCCTCTCTTTTGATGAGTTGTCCATCGGCATCTCTCAACCAAAGGTCAGAATCTGAAAGTATATCATCATCATCAAGGCTATAACCGTGAACCACAATCGCAGGGATGAATAGCATATTCGGATTCTTATCGTATTTTTTATATCTTTCCAAGACCTCTTCGATATTTCCAGCAAGCTGTGTTGATAAACCTTGAGTAGGTGCTGTGGGTGTCAAAGCCCAAACCAAACCGAAACGGTGCGTGTAATAGTGCATATCGTGTTGGGTGGCGACATCATGATAATTATCGGGATCGTCCCACTCATTCAGCCATCTTACAGGCTCTGTATTGTAGATAAGACTGTGAAAGTCAAATGTTAGTGACGGGAAGGTTCTGTTCTGAATCCGTTCCCTAACAGGTGGCGGAAAGGGTGCAATTTCACAGATTTCATCGCGATGTATCTCAAGACCTAATCCCTCCAGCGAACTAAAATCTGTTGTCCAAATCCTCCGAGCATGCAACTCCCTAAATTTCGGCAATCCTGCCAGCGGGCTGAGGTCTGAAAGAGGGTTGTGTGAAATACGTAAATGTCCAAGATTCGGCAATCCTGCCAGCGGGCTTATATCCGAAATCCTATTCTCAGGCAGATTGAGATCCTCTAAATGGATGAGATTCGCCAGCGGACGCACGTCTGTTATTGAATTATCACCGAGGTTTAATTCTCTAAGATTTATGGCAAATTCCAACCCCGTGAGGTCAGAAATCCCTCTGCCTTCTGCTATGAATATATCCAAATCTTGCATGTGGTCTTTCGTCAAAGGTACTCCAGCTGGCAGCTCAAGTGTTTCCCGAACTGCTTCACGCAACGCCGAATCAGGCATCCAGTCTATGTTTTCTGCCGAGATGTTAAGAACACACCAGAAAAATATTACAATTACAAGCGTAAACCGTTTCATATAAAAAATCCTTCATCTATTTGTATTCTTGAGAGTGTTTATGTAAACAGAAATAAAGCAGTTTACTGATAGCGGTGAGAGATTTCAAGAGTCATCAAAGCACAACACAACTTAATGGCAGCATCTACCATTTACATCCTCTTGGAAGGGGTTCTAACCCCAATTCCTATTTCAGATAAATCTCGCCATCTAAATCAGGGATGGTGTGATTAACGCCGATGCTACCGTTTGTGACAGCGGTAACTTGCATAGGTAGTTGTATGTTTTGTGGCTTTCCACTACGATTGTAGGCTGCCCAACCGTTGGTGAACTCGCGGATGAAAAGACCCTCTTGATTTTCATACAGTTGTGCCTTTTCATCGACAGGTTGACCGAGATCTGCATCCCAGAACGGGTACCAATAATGAGAATGGTGTAAGGCATCGGAATCGACAACGTGTCTGCCATCAGTGTACAGCACATAACCATCAGAGTGTGTGAGGCTGAGTGTTGTGAACACTCGTACCCAACGCATATTCTCCGGGCTATCTGGCGAAGATGTTCCAATACCCCAACCCTCCAAACAGTTAATCTGCGGGGCTCGGAGCTGCGTTTCCGCCCATAGCAGCGTTTCCTCAACTTTTTGTAGTCTTTCGCGAGTATAATTGCCCTTGGAATCGCGTCGGACCACCATGAAAGTGCCGTTGACATATTCGGCGTAGGCTATCGGTTTCGTTGGATTAGTGTTGACGAGTATCAAAAAATCGTCTCGCACGCGTGTGCGAGCTTCTCGTAAAATTCGGGTTGTTGCTGTAATGATCTCTTCATCTGTCGCGTCGTGAAAATGACGATCAATAAAAACGGTGGCATTTGAATGAAATCCAGCAATCATGACCCCATCGAAAATCCCGCATTTATCAATTGCAACAATCCGTTGAATAAGCAAATCCTGCAAATCTGGATTCAAGAAATCCATCACGTACTCGTCACTCCTATTTTGGATAATCCTGTTGTTACTATCTCTGAGCCAGAAATCAGAATCTGGCGGAAACGCAGAGGATTGCACATGGTTATGAATGCGAACTTCAACGAAAAACAACATATTTGGATTTCGCGAGAGTCTTTGTTGACGTATAGTTTTTGCCGCTTCCAATTCACCACCTAACTGAGTTGACAGCCCGTAAGTAGGTTCCACCACGGAAGTATCCCACCACAGTCCAAAGAATGGGCTCCAATGAAGATCGTGCTTTGTAAGACGTTTTGTGTAAAGTGTCTCAGTATCCCAAGACTCTTCCATATTTCCCGATGTCTGTTTATCTCCTATAGATCCGATAAGATCGTCCCATGCCTGAAATACCGAAGGGAAACTTCTGTTTTCCATGCGTGAGACGACTAACGGATTATCTGTTACATCACTGACGATATCCGAGGTTTTCTGCGGCAGCTGAATTTCTTGTGGTTTGCTACTACTGTCCCTCCTGTTTTCATCAGGAGCCACAGCCCGTCCTATCCGATTTCGCACGGCAGGCTTTGATACAATATCAAGCACAATCGGGGCATCAATAATTTCAACAGTCGGTTCGGATTCAGCCTCAAAACTATAGGGTCTCTGAAAACGGGTGAGATACTGGTTGCTGGCACTAAGCATCAATAAAGTTGCTACCACCACAGCTGTCCCAAAAGCCACCCACGGCAAGAACGGTTCCATTTTTGGAGAGGGTGTTGGTTTCATGTCAATAACTTCCCGCATAATGTTCTGCCTTATACTTGCTGGTATCTGCACGCCACCGAGAACTTCTTGGATCAAGAGTTGCTCTTCTTTTTGTAACCGTTTTCGGGCACGATGCATCCGAGTCCTTATTGTCTCCACCGACACTCCCAAGAATTTGCCAATTTCCTTCGTGGTCATTTCGCCGAGGTAATAGAGCGTCATTACCGTACGTTCGCTCTCCGGCAATTTTTCCAAAAGTTTCTTGACGATTTCAAAACGATGTTCAGTTGCTTCTATCTCGCGCTGTTCCAATACGTAATGCGCATAAGCAGATTTCGCGACTTCTTCCATAGGTGTGTCCTCCAACGATTGCAATTGATTCTCGGACTTATGTTTGCGTAGCCAATTCAGACAAAGCCGATTCGCGATGACATACAGCCACCCAAGAAACTGGTTTGGATTTCTTAGCGTTGAAAGGTTTTGATATGCGCGGAGGAAGGTATCTTGTGTAATTTCTTCTGCATAATGGAAATCACCGATTTTCCGCCACGCAAGAGCGTGAACGCTTTTTTGGTATTTTTCAACTAACGTGTCAAATGCCGCGTCGTCGCCCGATAAAACAGCGTGAATCAACTGAACATCGTCTTCCCTTTCCACCGGGTTCCCTCCTTATAAACAGATTCGGCTATGTTGACATCCACTGAAACATCCAATTCAGGGCTGAGTCCCGGACTGTGTGCAATGCAACACAGTCCACACAATTATATTATGACAATATTAAAGACACAATTTTTACGCGAAACGTTACATCTTGTGAAAAAAAATAAATTTTATCAGACAAGGAAATAGCGAAAACTAAATGACCGATTGCGGCAGCATTTAATTTATCCAAGCAAATAATTTTCTTCCGTCTAACGCTCAGTCTATTGGGGATGCTGTTCTCGTGTCAGGTGGGATTTATCTTGTGAATATGCGACGTGGATGCGCTTAGGCACTCCGCTGGCAAGATAGATATGGTTCCCTACGGTGAATTGATGAGTTATATGATATGAAATAACCCAGTAAGCGTTACCAGAAGTTGATGACACAGTGATTTACGCTGATGTTTCACCGAAGGTCCTCCTTCTTATTTATGATGTATCAAACCACGTTTCCAATGTTTGTTCTGGGTCTATTTCTGGATTGAAGATTAACAGCCCTTCATTACTTGCGGCTCTCAACAAGCGTTGATCGGATGCGACGAAAACTAACGTAGCGTCAAAGTAGAAATAACACACAGTTACTTCTCACGTTCTTCGATAATTGCACGACTAAACTCGTTATCCTCCGCGCGAATACGAGTTGCCATACTTTTGCGGAGCTTCCTCAACAGGAATCGGTTCCACATCGGCAATTCCCATCCTTTCAAGGAGTTCATTCATAATTCTCGCGCCTTCTTCCTTATCTGACATCGTAGTAGATGTATCTATTGCCGTCTCGCCTTGGCAATGTTCTGGGGCGTTCGGCACCAATTCATCAACAAGGCAAGAAAGTTGCAGCGTCACCTTTTCTAATACCTTTTCCAATCGATCCAATCGTTTTGCTAAGGTTTCAACTGTTTCTGTCATGGTCAAAATCTCCGTTCATTATCATCAGATTTAGATAGCAATCTGAACCTTTCTGGTGGAGGTGTGCCAACCGAATTTCATTGGTGTTAGTTAGGTAAAGCGTCAACCGTCACATCGCCATCCGTTACGACCTCCAACATCAGGCGACTTCCATAAAGCAAAGACATTCCAATCAATGGGCCACCTTCTGCTTGTAAGACGTACACGTTGCGTTCGGCACCATGCCATAACACTTTCGCAATATGTCTCTTTAAAACGACTCTATTTTCGTCCCCGAGTATTGTGATCTGCTCTCCAGCTTGTTGGAGTTTGAGGTGGTTAATTAGCGTACTCGGTAGTGTTAGATAGCCTGTGAATCCTGTGTCAATAACAGCCTCAATTCTCGTCGGTTGATTTAATCCGATAACTTCCAATTCAATAACAGCTTCTTGGTATGCTGTAATTTTCCCTTTAATCATTGTATCGGTCCGAAATTTTAAAACCGATGCGATGGGCAGCTGGAAACCCAATTCGCAAACAATAGATGACAGCCTCGGGGTGCTTTTCAAGGAGGCGCGTTGAGGATACGACCTCGTCAGCATCAATCTCATAGTCTCCTGTTTCAATGTCGATAGTCAGAAATTCGCCATTGTGCTTTGATTCAACTTTTTTACGGAGCTGATGATGATAGATCTCTTCGCCGCGGGCGGCGATAGTCCCGTGGGGATAATCGGAATATGGCATTGTGATCCTCCTTAGTTGGTGAAGTTGGTTAGGCAGACAGGAAATTCCGAATGACGTAATCCAGAATCCCGCCGTGTTTGTAGTATTCTACTTCCACGGGCGAGTCAATTCTGATTAACAATTCGGTCGTTTGCGTCTCGCCGTTTGACCGGACGATGCTCATTGTCGCCATTTGTCCCGGCTGTAGATCATTGGCAAATCCAGTGATGCTAACAATCTCGCTGCCATCAAGGTTGAGCGTCTGGACGTTCTCGCCGTCTTTGAACTGCAACGGCAGGATACCCATACCGATGAGGTTACTGCGGTGGATACGTTCAAAACTTTCTACGACGACAGCCTTGACTCCCAAAAGTTTGGGTCCCTTCGCTGCCCAATCACGGGAACTACCCATACCGTAGTCCTGCCCAGCGAAGATGACGGTTGGGATGTTGTTCGCACTGTAGTGGAGTGCTGCTTCATAGATGGTCGTCTGCGTCTCTTCTGGATATTGAACAGTAAACCCACCTTCCACATCGGGTGTCATTAGGTTGCGGACACGCCGATTGGCGAAGGTGCCACGACTCATCACACGGTCGTTTCCGCGTCGGGAACCGTAGGTATTGAAATCTTGTGTCTCCACACCGCGCTCTTGGAGGTAGTGTCCTGCTGGACTGGCTGCGGCAATTGCGCCTGCTGGGGAGATATGGTCAGTGGTGACAGAATCCCCGAAAATACCAAGGACACGCGCATTCACAACATCCGAAATAGGAGCAGGTTCACGTGAAAACCCTTCAAAGAATGGCGGATGCTGGACATAGGTGCTTCTTTCGTTCCACGGATAGAGAACGCCAGTTGCACCAGCGAGGTCTTCCCATTCCGGTGCTTGGTTACCGATTGACTCATACATCTCTCGGAACGTACGCCGGTCAACGGCTGCACCAATCATCCCGGCAATCTCTTGGCGGGTGGGCCAGATGTCCTTTAGGAAAACGGCTTCACCAGCGTCGTTATGGCTCAGCGGTTCTGTGGTAAAGTCTATATCAATGCGTCCTGCGATTCCGTAAGCAACGACGAGCGGCGGCGACATGAGGAAGTTGGCTTTTATCTCCGGATGCACACGTGCCTCAAAATTCCGGTTGCCACTCAACACACTCGCAGTGACCAGATTTCCTTCATCAATTGCCTCTTGGACGATGTCGTTGAGCGGTCCGCTGTTACCGATACAAGTTGTGCAGCCGTAGCCTACGACATTGTAGCCAAGTTCTTCTAAATAAGGCAACAAACCTGTGTTTTGTAGATATTCCGTTACAACGCGCGAACCAGGTGCTAAACTCGTCTTGACGTAATCTGGGACACGCAGCCCTTTTTCGACGGCTTTCTTAGCGAGCAGTCCGGCACCAATCATCACAGAGGGATTACTTGTGTTCGTGCAACTGGTAATTGCGGAAATGACAACCGATCCGTGCGTTATACTGTTGTCATCGCTATCGCTTGCTGTGACACCAAATCCATCTTCCGCGACAGGACGTGAGAGGAGTCCAGTGAAAGTCTCTTTGACATCCGACAAGGCGATTCTATCTTGTGGTCGTTTCGGTCCAGCAATACTGGGTTCAATATCAGCGAGATCGATTTCGATAACATCGGAGTACGCAACCTCTCCAAGGCGTGGAATACCGAAGATACCTTGCGCTTTGAGATAAGCCTCTACCATGTCCACATGTGCCTCATCGCGTCCGGTAAGACGAAGGTATCGCATTGTCTCTGCATCGGGAGGGAAGAATCCGATGGTCGCGCCGTATTCGGGGCACATATTGGAGAGCGTTGCTCTGTCAGGTAGGGAGAGAGCCTCTACGCCCACACCAAAAAATTCAACAAACTTGTCGACGACTGCGGCGGCTCTGAGGCGTTGCGTCACAGTCAGGACTAAATCTGTTGCGGTCACGCCTTCTCGGAGTTCGCCTTTCAGATGAACGCCGAGGACTTCAGGGGTCAGAATGTAAACCGGTTGCCCTAACATCGCGGCTTCCGCTTCAATACCACCGACACCCCACCCGACGATACCTAAACCGTTAATCATTGTGGTATGTGAGTCGGTGCCGACAACAGTATCTGGATAGGCGAGTGAGTCCTCTGTCATAACAACTTTCGCGAGGTATTCCAGATTCACCTGATGCACAATGCCGATAGAGGGTGGGATGATATTGAATTTTTCAAACGCCTGCTGTCCCCATTTGAGGAACTCGTAACGCTCCTTGTTGCGTTCAAATTCCCGTTGCGTGTTGTACTGGAATGCATTTTCCGAGCCATACGCATCGACCTGTATAGAGTGGTCAATGACTAAATCGACAGGAACAAGCGGTTCTATCATACCAGCGTCGCCACCGAGTTCTGCGACAGCGGAGCGCATCGCGGCAATATCGACAACGAGCGGGACACCTGTGAAATCTTGTGCGACGACGCGCGCCGGTTTGAAGGGAATCTCCGCGGCTTTTGGGGAACGCGCGTTCCAATTTGCCAAATTCACAACATCGTCTTCTGTGATTTGGTGTCCGTCGTAATTTCGCAATAAAGATTCAAGTAAAATGCGGAGGCTGACGGGCAAGGTAGATATTGATCCGATACCGGCTTCTGTTAAGGCAGGAAGCGAATAATAGTTGCACGCAACCCCTTCGCTTTCAAGGGATTGGTGTGTATTAAAGAGATTATGGACAGGGTGGGGCATCTGCTGACTCCTTTATATTAAAAATAATTCTTAGATTATTTTACCACAAGTTAGCATCAGATTTCAATTGTTTTGGAGATGAATATAGAAGTATTCAGTTTCCAGCAATCAGGAGTCAAGGGTCAGCAAAGAGCAAAAGAATCGGGTTAGAAACCCCTCCCACAGATGTTATGCTTTGCTATTCTTTTTGCTGGAGTTTCATAATTTCATTGAGTTGTTGGCGGGCATAGACGACAATAACATTCTCAGGATAGTTCGTGATAAGCGTGGTGTATGTCTCAGCAGCGTTGTCGAGGTCGGCTTTTTGTCGATAAATCTCAGCGATGTTTACCAATGCCTTCGCGGCGATAAGACTCTCCTGTGCAACGACTTGTTGGTAGGCGTTGACTGCTTCGGGGTCTTTAGATTCTTCGCGGTAGATATTACCGATGAGAAACCATACGTCGTCTACAATTGTGGCTTGTGGATAGACTTCAAGTGTCCGCTCGCACTGTTGTAGGGCATCTTCTGTCTGCCCGCTTAAATAGAGTTGCACTGCCATCGCGTAATCTGTGAGTGGGATTTTAAGGTAGTCCGAATGATTCTGAATCAGAACAATCCGTTCAAGCGCGTCGTTTGTGAGTTGATCGGATTTTGCAATTCGGATGACCTCGTTGTACTCCTTGATGGCTTGGTCAAAGTCTGCAGAGAAGAAATAGGAATCGCCAATCAGTTTACGGGCAGTCGCTTGGAAGCGATTGGTTCGGTTGGCAGTCGGTTCAAGCACTTCTCTCGCAAGCGTATAGCGTTTCAGTAGAATATGACATTCTGCCAACCCCAGTTGTGCTTCCACTAACTGAGTTGTAAGCAAGCGTTGTGTGAGTAAGGCTTGGAATGTCTTTTGTGCGACCTTCGGGGTACGCATGCCGTGCAATTGTAACTCTCCAAGCAATAACCTGTTTTTGACGGTAGCCTCCCGGTTCTCAACCAGTTTTTCTAAAAGTGCGACCGCATCGTCCCACCGCTCCATTTTCTGATAAAGCACCGCGAGGTCGGAACGTGCATCTCTGATGCGTTTCTTATCTGTGGATCCCGTTATCAGTGCTTTATGGAAGTCAACGGCTCTCGGACTTTCGTTTCGTTCGAGTACCCGCGCATACTTCTTGAGTGCCGTATCGACGTAAGTCGGATGACTTCTATGGAGCTGCCTAAACGTTTCAAGTGCTTGCGGGACTTTCCCAGCATAGAAAAGGAGTTCCCCTAACGTCATAACAATGTTCGGATTGCGCGGAGCGCGGGATCTTTGCTTTTGAAGTTGCGCAATAAGTTTCTCTTGTAGGGATTTGTGCCGGACACCTTCATAAATTTCGAGCATAACACCCCAGATTGATTCGCGCTGATTTTCAGCAAGTCCAACCTGTTGCAACGCGTCAATATAAACCGAAGCGGCTTGTTCAATTTTCCCTTGGATGTTATACGCTGCCCCTAACTGCGTATAGAGATAGGCGTTTCGTGGATTCAATCGGATGGCTTTTCGATACGCTGCGATTGCCTCTGGATACATTTTATGGGAGAGGTAGATAGCTCCAAGTTGTTGATGCTGTTCTTCTTGATTTGTCTCATCAGCAACAAGTCTTTTCCATTCGGTTACCGCTTGGTCAGTTCTACCAGTTTCCGCATAGAGTGCCCCTAATTTTCTGCGGAGGGTTGCATTGGTAGGATTCCGCTCAATCGCCTTCCGATAAAGTTCAAGTGCCTTTGGATAGGCATTTTGCTGTTGGTAAAGTTCCGCCAATTGCTCCAATAAAGTCGTATCGTCTGGATACTGTTTCAACCGTTCTTGAATCAGTTTTTCAGCGTCTGCGTAGCGTTGGCTCGTTATATAAAGTTGGATAAGCCGAGTAACCGCGCTTGTACGATAGGGTGAATTTGGGAAGTTACTGAGAAAGTATTTATAACTCTCTATTGCTTCCTCGGATTGTCCATCTGTCTGTTGGTATTGTCCAACGAGATAGGCAGCCGTAGCGGCGGCAGTCGTGCCTGGATGTTTGTTGAGAATCTGCTTGCACTGTATAATTGCTTCTCTGAACTGATAGCGTTGCCAGTGAAGGCTTCCCAACCGATGTACTGCCTGTGTAGCATAGGAACCGTTCGGATTTTCATCGATAATTTCTCTAAAGACGCGTTGTGCTGCAGGATCCTCACCGATTTTGGAGTAACTCTGTCCGAGCATCAATCGGATCGAGTCCTTTTGGCTCTGCCGAAGAGGCATATAGGTATCAGCATTTTTTGGGATACCTTTCTCAAGCAATTCCTCATACATCTTAATCGCTTCAGGATACCGGCGTTCATGGTAATGGTCATGCGCAGCTTCAATCGGGTCTGATATGAGAGGTACTGTTGGTGTGCGTGGAACATCCCGAACTTGGGCGAAAGCGTCCGAACTATCCCCAATTGTAATAAGAAACAGTAGTACTAAAATAAACAAGTAGATGATTCGTTGTTGCATTGTGGTATCCATTTTTATTAGGATAGACAGGTGTTAACGATCTCCTCAAGCGTTCGCGTTTCCATCTCTAATTTGAGTCTCTCAACTTTTTCACTGCCGAGTTCGCCCTCTAATGTATCGATAGCGTTATTCACTGCATCTGCATAAAACGATGTTGTCGTGTCTGTTTCCGCATAGATTGACGCGACCTTAAGAAAGAGGCACAAACTCTGTTCAAAGTCGCCCTCCGCGTAAGCTAACTGTCCGAATTGATAGAGCGAATCTGCGATCTCACGAGGGCTTCCGTTCTCTTTGCGGTACTCCAGACTTTCTGCATAGCAGTGTCTCGCTTCCTCGTGTTTACCGTGACGAAGTGCTTCTCTACCAAGGCTATCCAGTAGATAAGGAAGTCCCGCGCTGGAGGTAGAGAGTTCACGGGTGAGACGTAGACTTTCTGTATAGTAGCGTCTCGCTTCCTCTCGTAAGCCTTGCTGGTTCGCAGTTTTCCCAAGATTGTTGAGGGCATAGGCGATCCCCGGTTTGTCTTCAAGTTCACGAGCGAGGTGCAGGCTTTCGGTATAACGCAGTTTCGCCTCTTCAAAATGGCGACGATCATACGCTGTGAGCCCCAGGTTGTTTAGTGAGAAAGCGATATGCCATTTGTTGTCTAATACCCTCGCGAGTTCTAAGGCTTCGGTAAAGTGTATATCTGCCTCTTCAAGGTTTTCCTGATACCTTGCGATAATACCGAGACGATTTAATGCTTTGATGACACCGAGTTGCTGCCCTGCTGTCCTGAAAACTTGCAAAGCATCTTCGCACAATTGCCGGGCAGTTTCACACTCCTGTCGTTCATTATAGAATTTCGCAAGAGCCACTCGAATATCTGCTATTGTCAGCTGGACCGACATTTCGTCCGTTTCAGACATGTCTTCTAATCCTTGATATTCTTCGAGTCGCTGGTGTAATTCAGTCTCTGCTTGTTTCAGCCATTCTAATCCTTCATTCCATAACCCACGGACATAGAAAAATTCCGAGAGTGCGATAGCAAGTTGCCCGAACAGGAGCCATTCATTATTTTCCTGGGCAAACCCAAAAACAGCACGAAAGTTATCGAGTTCAATTGCCATTTCTGAGAGTGCATCGCTCTGTTCTGGACCCTCTAATTTTTTGTCCTGTTCTTGTGCTAACGTGAGATAATAGTGGGCATGCGCTTCTCTAAATCCAGTGGGTTGTTGCTTCTCCCGGAGATACAATTGTACTGCAACAGGGAGTCGGTAGCGGGTTCGCATCAGATATTCTTCAATCATGAGTAACGATTTATCGTGCAAATTGAAGATGAGGTCGATTGTTTCTGTATAGGGCAAATCCTGTTCTGCAAGAACATACGCTGAGCTACAGATAGTTTCAGCGGCTTCCAAGAAGAATCCACCTGAAAAAAGTGCGAGTTGACGAAGTAAGAGTTGTTCCTCTGGCTCTAAAAGTTCGTAGGACCAGTCAATCACGGCATCAAGGGTTTGGTGCCTCGCTGGTACGTCTCGATTGCTTGTTGAAAGAAGTGCTGATGGCTTACTTGATGATGGACTTTCAAGTAAAATCTTGAGGCGATCAAGGATGTGTTGTGGTGTCATCGCGCGAACGCGCGCTGCAGCGAGTTCAATCGCGAGGGAAATCCCATCAACCATCCGGCAAATCGCACCAATTGTTTCGGCATTGTCGGCTGTTAATTGGAAGTCCGGCGCGACGGCTTCGGCGCGCGCCAAAAAGAGTTGGACGCTTTCATAATGATGGAGGGCCTCATAGCCCACGTCTTCCGATGGAACAGATAAGGGAGGCACAACGAATCGCTGTTCACCCGCGATCTTTAATGGTTCCCGTGATGTGGCTAAACAGTATAGGGTCGGACATCTAAGCAATAACGTCTTGATATCTTGGGAGGCTTCCATCAAGTGTTCAAAATTGTCTAATACCAGTAGCAGTGTTTTCCCGGAAAGATGTGAGATGACCTGTTCCATGACATCCTGCGTTGATTTCAAGGGAAGCGCGAGAGCCGTAGCGATCTCCGTGATGACATGCTTAGGTTGTTTCAAATCAGCTAACGCAATGAACCATACACCATCAGGATAAGTGTCATGAAGCTCCGTGGCAACTCGTAGGGACAGACGCGTTTTGCCGATACCTCCAGGTCCAGTCAGCGTCACCAGTCGATCCTGCCTATCAGTGAAATACTCGGTAATACAACGGACTTCGGTTTCTCTACCGATAAAACTGTTTATAGGTGCTGGTAGGTTATTGGGCAAATTGTTAACAGTTTTCAGAGGTGGGAACTCAGTTTGTAGTTCGTGAATAGGAGCATTGTCTGCTGGTTTCCCATCCTGCGATATGTCTTCTTGTGCCGTTTTACTGAAGACCTCTTGCCATCTTTTTTCACCAGTGATTTTTGAAATAGAGGCTTGCGGCGCGCGAAATTGAAAAATTGCTTCCGGATGCTGAATGTTTTTCAGCCGATGTTCGCCGAGTGCGATAAAACTCCCAGGTGGAAACTGCGTTTTAACGAGCGTATGCGTCACAGCGGAGAGCAGGATCTGTCCACCGTGTCCTGCATCTGTAATTCGTTTGGCAAGATTCGCAGGCATCCCGTGATATTTGTCATCCAACAGAATCATATCACCTGTGTGAATACCGATGCGGACGCGCAACGCCTCAATAGTTCCATGCCACTGATACGCATTGAGTACTAACTGTATTTCAAGCGCACACATAACGGCAGCACTTGCAGTAGGAAAAATAAAGAAAAAAGCGTCGCCATCATTTTGGATCTCTGTGCCACCCCATGCCGAATTTGCAGCTCGCAAAATCGTGTTGTGGGTATTGATAACCTCCGCCATGACCTCATTGCCGTGCTTCTCCCAAAGAAGCGTCGAACCTTCGATATCGGTGAACATCAAGGTGAGGGTGCCAACTGACAAATGTGGCTGTGGATTATCCGTTGAGGTAGAATTGTCTTTTTTTAATTCCATTAGGCGAGATTTCCCAACGTTCCGAAGTATTAGAGCATCGCGAGATTTACGAGCAGTGCCATGCCGTAAATCATGCAAGTTTCGTCAATATCAAACTGTGGATGGTGGCACATATTCACGATGCCTTTCTCTTCATTTCCAGCACCTACCATAACGAAGCACGCGGGAATTTTCTGTGAATAGTATCCAAAATCCTCACCCCCAAGTATAGGAGACACCGGAAATATGAGATTATCTTCGCCAACCAATTCCCGCGCCATATCCACAGCAGTGGTGACGCAAGGTTCATGGTTATAAGTTACCGGATACCCCTCTTGGTAATCAAAAGTGTAGGTTGCGCCATGGGCATTCGCTAATCCCGCGAGAAGATTTTCTAACTGCCTCCGAACTCGTGTCTGCACCTCTTTTTGAAGTGTGCGCACCGTTCCACCTATGAGTACATTGGGAGGAATGACGTTAAGTGCTGCACCTGTCAGTCCGTTTTGCAGATTTGCATCCCCGCCGTGAAATTGGGTGACACTCACGACCGCCGAGTCCAATGGATTAACGTTTCTCGCAATAATAGACTGGAGTGCTGTTACAAACTGGGTGCCAATCACAATTGGATCAACAGTAAGGTGCGGAAACGCAGCGTGCCCACCCCTTCCGGTCAGTGTAATCTTAAAGGTATCAGACTGTGCGAGCATTGGACCGGGACACGTGGCGTATTCTCCGACAGCGTAAAGTGGAAACACATGTATCCCATAAATTTCATCAACATCCTCTAACGCTCCATCCGCTATCATGGCGGGTGCTCCGCCCGGTAATGCCTCTTCGCTCGGTTGGAAAACGAATCTAATGTGTGTTTTAAGATTGCTTTGGAGTTCTGAAAGGATTTGGGCTGTACCGATGAGCATCGCCGTGTGTGCGTCGTGTCCGCATAGATGCGCTTTACCATCAATCTTAGATTTATAGGGAACATCGGTGAGTTCTTGAATCGGGAGGGCATCCATATCCGCTCGCAACGCGATGCGTTTTGATGCGCCGGGTACCTCTAAATCTCCGACAACACCTGTCCTACCGATACCGGTCTTGACTGGGATACCGAGTGCCTGAAGTGCGTCCGCTGCAATCCCTGCGGTGCGGTGGACATCGAATCCTAATTCAGGGTACTGATGAATATCACGTCGGATGGCAACGATGTCGTTAAAATGACGGTGGCACTGTTCAAAAATCAGGTCTTTCATTTTCAATTATTTTTCCCAATATGCGTAAAAAGATGAAGGTTAGAACGTCAATGTCCGCCGCAAGATGCTCTGATGTCCATGTTCATTTTCGAGGCGATAGATGATCGTATAAACTCCCGGCATCGCTTCAAAGATTGTCCGGTCAATCACTGGTCTCAATTCTATCTGTTTTGACCCATTATCTGGAATAGTTTTCGTCTCAGTGAAGGGCCCGTAACATCTTTCTCCTAAAGGGTTGAGGACTTTCCATATCAAGGTAAGTTGCTTCGGACGTGGTGGATTATTGATATAGACGGTAATCTTATCGTCTATCTGTTCGTTTTCAAGGTCGAGCGTGCCCAATTTGGAGAACAATTTCACAGTTAGGGTCAACGGTGGGACGTACTCCAAATAGCCTCTGCCGGGAATGGCGCGCCATGTGCCACCCGTCGCAAGTGCAATCTGTCGGATAGGTAGGTAGTCGATGCCTATCACATCAACGCGTACCTGTGCATTTTGTAGGGTTTCAATAACCTGATCCAAACTATAAGCCGACCTTCCGTCATAATCAGCATCGTGAAAAGCACCATCGCTGGCGAGGACAATGAAGCGTTGCGCACCCTTCCGGAATTTAGCCTCCGTTACCGCCGTCATGAGTCCGTTTAAGCCTGCCTCAGCGATATCTCCACCGCCATCAACACCTATGTCAAAAAGCCAGTTTTTGAAGGTTCCCAGATCGTCAGTATGTCCATGTTTTCGGACTCTATCTGTGAAAGTCACCAATCCGAAGGTAGTATCGCGCCCTTCCCGCTCGAACGCTTCAAAGAGGAAATCAACATAGGCACGGATACCGCGAATGTTGTCTGTCATACTCGCGGTTTCATCAAGAACGAAGATGACATCAATTTTTTGCGTCTCGCTCGCGGATACAAGGGTTCGGGCAAGGTCTTTCATCATATAGACGAAAACGCCCCCCACACTACCACCAGAAGAGCCACCGCCTCCCCAAGAATTGCCTACACCGGTAGCACGGAGTGCGTCACCGCGTTCACTACCGTAGTGAATCTTCGGTGTGTTAACCGTCGGTGATGCGCTATTTAAAGCTAAAGTGCCATCGGCATCTAAAACGACTGGGCTTGTATCCCCTTGTGGTGATACATAGTCTGTTTTCGGTGTGGCGGGTAAGTCAACCGTTGGTTGATTCGGCGAATCCACCTTCACAAGATTTTCAGTCCCGTAATTAACAGGTTTTCCCACTACCGGAGATAGTCCATCCCCGATTTGTCGCGCGTTAGCGGGACCACCTTGTTTGCGTGCTTCTGTTTTTGGAGTATCTGCTGGATGCTGCGTCTCCATCTGCCACAAGCCTGCTTTCGGTTTCGGCGGTGGTGGCGGTTCCTCTTTTGGTGCAACACTTGGAGCAGCAGGCTCGACAAAAGTCACTGGCTTAACCGGTAGTGGCGGTCGCTCGACATGCGTTATCGAAACCTCTATATCATCATGGAAGGGGACCAGCGGAACCTGCTTCGGAACTGCCCACCACATTGCCAACAAGAGTATGGCATGAATAAGGAGTGAGTATATGAGGTATGGAGATGTCCTCTTTCGTCTTAACATCTATACGAGTCCTTTTTGTTTAGAGGAACTATAGGTGAAATTCAACTACATCACCATCGTAAACAACATCATTGCGACTGACAGATTGTCCATCGTGCCATTGGGGACCCCATATCCGTGCGAACTTGAATTCAGCAAAGTCTTTGTGTAAACCGATAGCGGCATCAAGGACGGTCGAACCGGTGGGAAGCACAATCGGATCGTCATGTTCTACTGCTTCACCGGGAGCCTTGAGATAGACCCGCAAAATGTCTAATGCCCTATAGATTTCTTGCAATAAAACCTCTTTGCCTAAGTCGGTTTCGGCAGAAATTGGATAGATCTGAAACGATTCACCATAAAATTCTTTGAGAATTTCCAATCTATCCTCTGCTCCTACGGCATCCAGTTGATTCGCGACAATGAAGGGTTTAGTCTCTAACGTCTCGCAGTCTGCTTCGTCAAGAAACGCTACCACCATATCAAGATCGTCCAATAGATTATCGCTCGCGAGACTTACGATCGGCAAGACAAGATCGGCGTTACGGGCGAGCGTTAACACTGTTGAAGAAATAAAGTCTGACATGATAGAGGGTGTATCAATAAGTTGGAATTGGATGTTTTCGTATTGTAGCATTCCGACCATAGGTAGCGTCGTCGTATAGGGGGTCGGTGAAACTTCGGGTTTGGCGTTTGTGAAGTTTGCCAGTATTTGTGACTTGCCAGCGTTCGGTGGTCCGAAGAGGACTATCTGTCCAGCACCCTGCTTTGGAATATGCTCACTGTGGCTTCTTTTGCCGGATCCCTTGCTGCCTTTTTCTGAAGGATCTTTTCTGTATCTGGCGATACGGCGACGAAGATCGGAAACCACCTTTTCTGAACCTTTGTGTTTCGGAATGATCCGTAACATCTCCTCTAACAGGCTCAGTCGCTCTTCATCGGTTTTGGCGGCTTCGTGTTGGTGTTTGAGTTTATAGTAGGTCGGGGGCAGATTTGCTGGCATTTTTCGTCCACTTCCATAGGCGCGTAAATTTCAACACGCGTCAGTTTCGGAGCAAGAGAACTATCTTTATTTACAACCGCAGTGAAATCTGTTAAAATGAGAGAAACTCTTAAATAGGATACAAAATTTTTGCGCTTATGTCAAGGCAATTAAGACGCAGTTTGCAAGCCGCGATTAAAAAATGTCAAATCTTTTTCCTCCTCTGTATTATCCTTCCTGCCACCGCGGAAGAGGGAAACCAGTTCTTGAACCGTGGTGATGAACTGCTCAGACTCGTACAATCTGAGGCACTTGAGGCACAGGTAGTGGCATTGCAGGAAAACATCGCTCCAGGACGTAACTTACGCGCCTACCGCACACGCAGCGCACACCACCGAGAAGCAACCGATAATATCGTCCGTTACATTATGAGTCAGTTTAGCCGTTCGCCACGCTTGAAAGTCAGTGAACAGGTCTTTGGGGGCATCAGAAATGTGACGGCTGTTCTACCCGCGCGGTCAACTTCGTCCAGCAATCGCATTTTTATCGTTTGCGCGCATTATGACTCGCAAGCTGAGCGTGATCCGAATTGGAATCCGTTAGCCTCCACCGCACCGGGTGCAAACGATAACGGGACTGGTGTTGCGGCTCTGTTAGAAATTGCCTACCTTCTAAGTCGTTATGAATACAATCACGAACTAAGATTCGTTGCCTTAGGGGGCGAGGAACTCGGTTTTCTCGGCAGCCGTCACTACGTTAGAGAAGCTTCCGCTATAGGCAAGAGTGATGAAAACGACACCGCTTCTGTTCGCGAAAACATCGTCGGGGTTTTTAACTTAGATATGTTTGGTTTCAACTGGAAAAGCGACCTCGTTGAAATCGTCACCAATAACGATTCTGCATGGATAGGTCGCGCTCTCATAATTGCGAATACGTGGTATAACATCGGTTTGAAGATTCGTCGGACCCAAGATGAATTCGTTGATATTTCCTCTCACAAACCCTTCTGGGACGCTGGCTACAACTCTGTTACTTTAACTGAAAGCTCAACACCGTGGCGAGATTCTCAGAACTATGATGCCAATCCTTTCTATCACACATCCAACGACACTGCTGATAAGGTTAACTTCGGTTTAGTGAGAAAAGTAACACAACTTGTGCTCGTTACAGTGGACAGTCTCCTCACGTCCATGTTTGAAGCAACACGGGAGATTCCACAGGTGACATTGGCACTTCCAACGACTACTAAAGAGAGTAAATTGGAAATCAATGGAACGTTTCATTCAGATTTTCCGATTGATATCATTATTCATCCGAGTCAAACAGTGGCTACCTTGGATCGAGAAACGCAAACTTACACAGCAACAGTGCCATTACATCCTGGAGAGAACACGCTCCGTGTGACAGCACGCTATCCACTTGGTGCGACTTCAGTCGCACAATCGGTTATTTTGACAGAACCGTTCGCTTGGAGAGATGTAATCGTGTTTCCGAACCCCGCACGTTCAGACGGTTTAACCGAATTCCGCGTCACTGCAAATGTAGACATGACAGACATGCGGGTACACGTTTATGATTCCGGTGGGAACCTGATAAAGCGGATTGAAGGTGTCGCTGACAGGTTAGATCAACGTATCTGGCGGACATGGTGGAATCAGCAAACTTCTTATGGGTTAGCGGTATCGCCGGGTGTTTATGTCTGCCATATTTCGGTTGTTTCAAAGGGAGGGACGTATGCCTACCTGGAGAAATTGGCGATTTTGCGGTGAGGCATATTATGTGCTCAAGTAAACTTTCAAAAGGCAAGTTTTTTGGGGTGGAACAGAAACTTACATGTAGACTTTCAGTCCGTGATGTAGTAGGATAAATAACAGAAAAGACTAACAATAAGGAGAAAAAATGCGAAGTTTCGGAACACATGGACGCGTACGCCCTGAACAGCATTATATCGTCTCACGCAGCAAGGAGATTGCTGATTTCATCAGTCGGATCAAAGATGGCAAGTATATCGTGTTGTTCGCGCCGCGGCAAACCGGCAAAACTACTTTTTTTCGATTGGCAATTGAGGCCCTCACACAAGCGGATCCAACCTATTTCCCGATTCAATTGGACTTCCAAACGATGCGAAATGCCTCCCCTGCTACTTTTTACGATCGACTCTATCAAATGATTTGCATGCAAATTGAGAGCGTTTTCCAAAAACGCAGGGGCGTGCTTTCTCAAGCTTTAACACAGTTTCTGGAAAACACAACATTAACCGATGATTTTTCGATGCTGCTGTTTTTTAAACAGCTCACAGGTTTGTTGAACAGCGATTCTCACCAGGGTGTGCCTGCTTTCAAGAGGGTTGTACTCCTTATTGACGAGTTTGATGGCATCCCGAAGACGGTTGTGAGCGATTTTCTGTACGCGCTTCGTCAGATTTACCTTTCTGATGAGATGCAATGTCCGCATAGTGTCGGTATTGTAGGAGTAAAGAGTATCACACAACTTGACTACGATAGGTCCATTTCGCCTTTCAATATCCAAGACGAGTTCCGTTTACCTAATTTTACGGTTGAACAAGTGCAAGAGTTGTTTGGGCAATATACGGTTGAAGTCGGACAAGCCTTCGCACCGGAAGTCATTAAAGCCCTCCATAAACAGACAGCTGGACAACCCTTTCTTGTCAATCGGTGTGCACAGGTACTCACGGAGGAACTGGACATTCCCAAAACAGAAACGATTACAATGATAGATTTTGCCAAGGCACATAAGCGGCTCCTGGCGGAAGGGAATACCAACATTGATCACCTACGAACTAACGTCCGTCGCGACCGCCGCTTTGAAACACTCCTCTTGCAAATCGCCTCTTATGAAAACGGTTTGCCATTCAGTCCAGATGACACTCTCATGAATGAACTCGTCACGTATGGGGTTATCGCAGAAGGAGTTGACGGTATGTGTGAGATTGTTAACCCGATTTATCAGCACCGCATCCTCCAGATATTCAAACCTACTTTTAACGGGCTTGAAAACGTGTACTTTCCGGAAGATAGCGGGGAAAATTTTATTGATTACCTCACACCTACAGGTGAACTTGCGATGGAATCCCTTCTCGATAACTTTCAGGCGTTTATCGCGCGTGCCGGTTTCCGCATACTGCAGGTACCGGATACCCCACAAGAATACGTCGGTCAGCACCTCCTTTACGCCTATTTGGATCACTTCGTCCGTGTCGTGGGTGCCGATATGTTTCTTGAAGTTCAAACCGGGCGGGGTCGAATAGATCTACTCATCGTATATAATCAGCGAAAATACATTGTTGAAACAAAGATATGGGAAGGTGTCCGGTATTATCAGGCAGGTAAAAAGCAACTTGCCGCGTACATGAAATTAGAGACCGCGGTAGAGGGATACTATGTCGTTTTCGATCATCGTCAGAATCCAGAAGCACAAGTAGAAACAGAGGAAGTAGATGGCGTAGAAATTCGGAGTTATGTCATTCCTGTTTTACAAAGACCGCCATCAGCAGTTTAGACGGCGTGTCGCAATTAAGAGAAAACCAAAAGACTGAGAAGAGAGAAAACACTTTGACAATTCCTCAAAAGTTGTGTTAGAATACACTATACAGAAATGGAGATAAAGGGAATTGGACAATGCTGGAAAACTATCGGATGGTAATATTTTAACCGATGGAGGTAATTTAATGAGAAAAAATATCAATTTCTATTTTACCTTGCTACTTACTGTCGTTATAGTTTCTTCGTGTGCGCAATCTGTTGATCAACAGAGCGATTTGGAACTGTTGACTTCTGTCGAAAACGCTTTTGTGAACATTGTAAACCGAAGTAAACCTGCTATTGTCGGAATTTTTGTTACAGCTCCGGAGGGATCTGAACCTCAACATCGTGTGGGATCAGGATTTATTTTTCGGGAAGAGGGCTACATTCTAACAAACGACCATGTTGTGCGGGACGCGCGACATATCATGGTGACATTGTTAGATGATACCAGATTTGAGGCAGAGCTTGTCGGGACAGATGTAAATACTGATGTCGCAGTTCTGAAGATTGAACGGGAAGAAGCCTTCCCCGTGCTTCCATTAGCGGATTCATCGAAGGTTCGGGTGGGACAATTCGCTATTGCTATCGGCAACCCATTCCGACTTGATTACACTGTAACGACGGGTGTTGTGAGCGGTAAAGGACGCGCTATTCTTCGCGGTTTTAGTTTGATTCGATACCAAGACTTTATTCAGACAGACGCTTGGATTAATACCGGTAGTAGCGGTGGTCCGTTGCTGAATATCCGCGGTGAAGTTATTGGCATTAATGCATTAATTCGGCGGCTTGATAGCGGTGAAAATACACCGGCTCCCGCGATGGCAGGGGCAGGATTCGCTATTCCCATCAATCTCGTGAAGACCGTTGGCGATCAACTGATTGCCAGTGGACGTGTTATCCGCGGTTACCTTGGTGTTTCGATGCGGGAGACAAGGCAAGGCATCCGCATCAGACCTGTCGGCGAAAATACACCCGCATACCTTGGGGGACTCCGACGCAACGACATCATTTTTGAATACAATGGCGAAAAAGTGCAGAAGTCCGTTGAACTCCAAATGCTTGTTGCTGAATCACAGGTAGGTAAGCGATCTGTGATTAAGGTTTTGCGGCAAGGACACGAAAGAACATTGAATGTGACTATCGGTGAAGTGCCACCTGAATGGACAGGGCAGGCTATTGATGTTGAATCTGTCTCTTGGAAAATGCTCGGTTTGTCGGTTCGGAAGCTGAGAACAGGCGATTTTGAAAGATATACTTACTTAACCGATGAGGATCAGGGCGTTATCGTTGAGAGCGTTAAGGAAGAGGCACCCGGAGACAATGCCAAAATTCCACGCGGTGCACTCATTGTTGCGGTTAATGGGCAGAATATCACCAGCATACAAGAACTTGAAGCAGTCCTCCAAAAGCAACAGGAACTTGAACAAGAGCTTGAGCAACTAATCCTCGATATTAAGAGTAGCCACGGTGAGGAAAAAATCACTGTAAAGTTAAAACCTGAAAAATGAAAACAGCAACTCCTCTGACGCTTAGAGACATATTTAGTCCCGGCGGACTTATATCGCAACAACTTGAAGGATATGAGTTCCGCCAAGAACAACTACAGATGGCACATGAGGTCGCTCGAGCTTTTGAAGCTTCCGAGCACCTGGTTGTTGAAGCCGGAACTGGTGTGGGTAAAAGTTTCGCCTATTTGATTCCCGCGATCTCCCTTGCACTCAAGGCGGAGCAGAAAGTTGTTATTTCAACAAATACCATCAGTCTACAGGAACAACTCGTCACGAAAGATATTCCTTTTCTACAGCGTGTACTCCCGCGCGATTTCAATGTAGTGTTGGCAAAAGGACGGCGTAATTACCTGTCCCGGAGACGGCTCAAAAATTTGCTGCATTACGAACGCGGATTGTTTGATACATACGAAGAGGTGGAAGAGGTCGCAGGGATTGAAGAGTGGGTAGACCGAACAATAGACGGGAGCAGAACTGACCTTGATTGGCAGCCTCAGCCGCAAGTGTGGGATAAGGTCGCTTCCGACAGGGATAATTGTCTCGGACGCAACTGTGAGACCTACGATACCTGTTTCTATTTCAAAGCTCGACGGGAAATGCACGATGCCGACCTGCTTATCGTGAACCACCACCTCCTTTTCAGCGATCTTGCGATCCGTAAGGACACCGAGGAAGCGATAGGAGTCCTACCTGATTACGACTACCTCATTATTGATGAAGCACACCACTTAGAAGCAACAGCAACCAACCACGCGAGCGTCAATTTCAGCAACACCCGTGTCAAATGGCTTCTCGATTCCCTTTACAATGATCGGAATGAAGGAGGTTTAGCGAAGAGGTTCACTTCACCACAACTGATGCTTCAAGTCGAGAAGGCGCGTGAACAGGCGAATATCCTTTTCAGTAATATCATTGATTTCATGGAAGAAATTGATGCTGCGGGAAGTTCAACTACGCTTACGCAGCGCATTGATGAAAGCGATTTCGTCAGAAATGTATTGGATGCTCCACTTGCTGATATTACAAAAACGCTGAAACGTCTCCATGAAAATGCCATCACGGACGATGATGAACAAGAAATTACTGCACACCACCGCTATTGCGAACGCCTCCGTGATGAATTAGATATGATAATTCGGCAAAGCGACCCGGATTATGTCTATTGGACTGAAATATCAACGCGCGGGCTGACACCGCGCATCCTTCTAAATGCCACGCCAGCAAACGTGAATCAGATACTGCAAGATCATCTATTCACTTTAAAAAGTAGTATCGTGATGACAAGTGCGACGTTGTCTACCAATCGTAACTTTGATTACTTTAAAAAACGGGTCGGGATAAGTGACTGTCGCGAACTTCTCGCCCATTCACCCTTTGACTTTAAAAAACAGGTCCAAATCCATATACCGCCTGGCATGCCACACCCAAACAGCAATGCGTTTGTACCAGCAACGATCCAAAAGATTAAGCACTATCTCAAGTTGACCCACGGCAAGGCGTTTGTCCTCTTCACGAGTTATAAGATGATGGATGAGGTGTACGAGTCCGTCGCACCTGACTTGGAGGAGATGGGGATTGACACTTTCAAACAGGGAGGCGATCTTTCACGAACAGCTATGCTTCAAGCATTTCGCGAGGATACGGACTCCGTTCTATTTGGAACTTCCAGTTTCTGGGAAGGCGTTGACGTGCGTGGTGAATCACTCAGCAATGTTATTATCACGCGGCTGCCTTTTGAGGTGCCAACGCATCCAGTAATGGAAGCACGGGTAAAACAGATTAAGGAACAGGGTGGAAACGAGTTCTTTGAATTCAGTTTACCGGAAGCAGTCTTGCGCCTGAAACAGGGATTTGGGAGACTCATCCGCACGCAAACCGATGAGGGAATTGTGGTTATTCTTGATCCGCGGATTAGAACAGCCAGTTACGGGAAACAGTTTTTAGATTCACTGCCAAACTGTGAGATTGTAGAAAAATAAAAACAATGCCCGCGGTATGTGTTACCACGGGCATCGTAATTCCTTCAATTTTCTCTTGCGAACGCGACTCTCATTAATAGCGTCTCGGTGCCGGTTGTGCGACGCGAATTCCCTTATCATGCGTGAAAGGGAACTTGAACTCTATTGTTTGATAGCGCTGTGCCCCGCCCGGTGGTGGAGCCTTCTCAATCGGTAAGATAACTTGCAATTCGATCGCGTTCGACTTGGTTTGTACAAAGGGTAAGAAGCCTTCAGCACTCTCACCTGGTGGGACACCCGTCCGACGTTGACCCACCTGTTTTTCAACGATAGGCATCCGTTTCTCAATTAAAATCCGTCGTGCAGTTTCAAGCCCATTTTTGACATAAAGCCCTGTTGCACGCGCCATGTATAAGAAACGCTCTTCTAAATCATCGTAATCCATCCCGTTATAGAGATTCTCACCTTGGTCAATGATTTGGCACTTTTTGACATCAAAGATGATATTTTCGCTTCGATTGTTAGTAATCTTCACGTAAAATACATCGGTTTTGTCGCCCTGAGGGAGTGCTTCCGTCTCATAAAAAGGTGAAAAAGCATTTCCTCGATTGTATTTCCGATCAAGATCGGGCCGCCGCCAATACGCGATGGAAACGGTGATCCCATCCTCGGTTTTGGTTAGGATTGGCTGTCTCGACTGAACGTCAAAGAGCTGGGGATAATCAGACATCATGATGACGTCAACGATCTTCCTATCTTCACCTGAACCTATTTCAATCTGAGTTTGCGTCTCGGGCCACTCGCTAAGGAAATTAGTCCATTCATTGTCGGCGTGTGCAAATTCGTCAAACGCGACGATGTAAGTTAACGCTTCCATGTTAGCATCACGCGCTTTTCCAATCCGGAATCCAACAGTACTCATACCGTATTTGTCCAGCACCGGTTTCGCGAGTGCCTCAGAAGGAACAGCTGGAATAACTACCTCTTCACTCGGGTTTTTACTCTGTTCCGTCATTGCCTTCGCTATATTGTGGACAGGTTGAATCGGTGATAGATTACTGAGCGCAGTACCACAACCCGCAACGCTAAAGGCGAGTATAAATAGTAAAGCGAAATTGAGTGCTGTAGATTTATTCAACCATTTCATTGATAATATTGCCTCCTTGGTTACCATTCTACGAATGGCAAGTTCGTTTTTCGCTCTCTACTCCGGGGCTACTCAACGAATCAGCACGTTATCATTTATGACTGATTTTGAGAACGCCGGATTAAAGTCCAACTGGCGCGTCTAAAACTGAATTTGCTTATTAAGTTAGCATAACTACAATTTTTAGTCAAGAAATATATGAGAAGAATTTGTTGGGATTATTTTATGACACTCAACTTCCCAATTTCTTGGACAAGCATATCCGCTTGCACTGCAGAAATACGATAGATATAAACACCTGATGCGACAGGCGCGCCGCTGCGGGTTGCAAGCGACCATTCAAACTTTCCTTGTGCGCCTGCATTCTCGTGCGTTTCACTATAAACAAGAGCACCTGTCGGTGCGAAAATCTCAAGGTTGATGTTATCCGCAACCTGTGAAGCAGAAAGCCGGTAGGCGAACGTCATCACTGTATCACCCGCACGGAACGGATTTGGATACACCCGCGTATCCTCAAAGGCGAAATCCCCCGCCTGAAGCTGCTCTATGCGCAATCTGTAAGAATCAACACTGCTGAATCCACCGTCGGATTCCACGACAAGGTAAAATATCCCTGTCCTATTGGGCTGGTAAATAATTCTCAACCCAGCGATGTCGGTAGCGTTTTCTCCAGTCGCATACACTTCACCCATCTCTGAGTAAAGAGATAAACGATAACCTTTGCCCGGTGGAATGTCAGCCAATGTTACTAAAATAGTGACATCGCGAACTGCCTCCAGTTTGTAAACGTCGCGCGTATCATTCAGATCGAAAAGAAAGGATTCGTAAGTCTGCCCATATTCAATACGGAACGCAGTCGCAAACGTATCGTTTGGTTCATAAGTATCCCCAAACGACACAAGGATTGGAATCGTAAGCCCTTCTGCTCCAATATTCGTAACTGAGATACCGGTAACAGTTCCATCGTTTGCATTACTGTTCGGCACGGTGCCGGGTGTAAAGGCAGTCTGTTCATCGTCAGCAGAGTAAGCGGCACCATCCGTTATCATTTGCACATCTATAAACTCAGCACCGTCTTTTTGAGAGATACCGAGGTGTTCAGGATCCGAGGGATCCTCAAGCCATATCTGTTGGGAAGCATCAAAGGTGCCAAGTGGATACGGGTTCGTTTCGTCAATATGCCAAATCAGAATACCGGACTCAGGCAGATGGGTATCAAAGGTCGCCCCTGACGTTTTGTTCCGATTTTCTATAAGGAAAAATTCTGTCGATTCACCACGAACGGGAGTTGCCGACGAGTGAATATCAATCTTGAAAAGTTTATTTGTTCCGGGGGCAAGTTCAAAGCTGGGGACATCAATTTGTTGGTTTTGTGTAATCTGAACGGGTTGAATCCAACCGAGACGACCGTTTTGAGGTCTCGCATCGAAATCCCATTTGAGGTATCCCATAATATGACTCGGTTCTAAGCCATTTCCGACTCCGAATGCCTCAGGTCCCTGATAGGGTCCGAACTGACTCATCAGCCCCCATTTATGGTCCCGTGCGTCTGTAAAATCGAATCCATAGACATCAGGCGCGCCGAAATCATGAAAAAACTCATGGAAATAGATTCCCAAGTGTGGGTGCTCAAAATCAGGTTCTTCAGCCACAATAGCAGCCGTATTGACGCGAACGCCATCATGAACAGCATTAACGGAAGGTATTAGAAGAGACGCAATGTCATCAATAACGCCCGTGGAAGCCTGGTCGTTGCCTGAATGAATAACGAAAACATGGTCTACAACACCGTCTGCGTCTCGATCATATTTTGAAAAATCGACACTTGCATCTACTGCTTCACACGCTTCGCGAACTAACTCCCGGTAACGTTCAAGGATTCTACTACCTTCGCCGTAATAGGTCATCGGCTTTTTGGCACGGATCCACGCGTTACCAGCCGGAATAACGCCGCCCATTGGACCGGGTTGGACATCCATCTGCCCGTAAGAATTTTCACGATAATAGGTTTTGAGAGAAACGCCTTCTGTCGCAAAGAGGTATCTATCAAATTCTGCGCCCTTTCTACGTCCCGGCATGTCAACAAAATCTATTTTCAAAGCGAGGACATATTCTATGCCGTCGGACTGCAAAACCCCTTGCTCTTTGACAAGACAACACCCGTCTAACGCTTCGAGAAACTTTGCTCTACTTTGAGGTGCTTTGGGGACCAATTCACCGCTTGCTGAGTCTTGATTAAAAAATAGATAGGGATTTGGGGGTGCCGTGATACCTAATGAAGAAAAAAGAAGAATAAGGATAGAGACGCAGCAGGTAGCTAAAAAGTGCTTAATCAAACTCGCCTCCGCACTTCCGGCACAGGATGTAGAATTGAATATCATCGGATTGGGCGTGTTGTATCATGAGATCGACTGCCTGTTGCGGCAGATCCGCTTCACATTTGGGACATTTGTAGATCGAACCTTCTGTTTCCGGGAATCGGGTAATATCCCCCCAAATATCCTGAAGCCAGTATTTGAATTCCCAAGGTATTTCGGTGTTGACAGCGGTCGCGATCTGAACAGCATGGCGGATTAGTTTTTGGCATTTGCGAATAGAAACAGGTTCATAGAGGTTCGGGGAATACTTAAGTGGAAGCTGTTTTCCCTCTGTCTCAGTTTGCGGGTTGAAATCTCGTGCGCGGGTCAGTAAGATTTGGTCTAAGAGTGCCCCTTCTTCCCTTCCTTTCGACCAAAGACGATAGTAGCCTGTCCGTTTAATATGAAAAAAAGCAGGGGGGTCGTTCGGTTTGTTACCGGTTGTGTCGTCTGATGCCGTATCCCACAGCCAACGTCCCCACTTGGAGGTATCATTAGGTTCAACCCAAATTTTCATGGCACCTGGTCCCCCTGCTCTATCCCACGGTTTTGCGAGTGCCTCATCCATACCGATCCAATAAGAGTCTTTGCTATATTCAAAGAAGGCACGTGCCCAGAGGTACCACTTGCCGGTTTTAGGCATATAAATTTCGTGTATTGCTCTTGTCCCTTCCTTGCTGTCAATAGCTTTTCCGCGAGAGGCTTCGCCATGGTCAACTACTCTCACACCCCTATCAAGATGGACAGCAGTATCTGCCTCAATAACAAGCGTATCCTTGGGTAGACGAGCGAGTTCTTTATCTCCGTCTGGCTCGCCCGGTTCTGTGGATTCCATGAGATTATAGTTTTTCGCAATCCTTTGGGAAACCTTCTCGAACTGTTTTTCAGAAAGATTTGCATCAAAAAAACAATCTCGGATGCCCTTCTTCCAGAGATCCAGCAGTAGGAACATCGCTTTCAGGTTACCATCTGGCCGTCTCCGAGTACCAACCACGATTAACATACCGGTGTCGTTAGAACGGCTGATTAAACACCGATGTAATGGAAAATCAGGGGCTTTGTGGGTTCTACTTGAGACAATAAGGGGTGAGTAATATTGGCACCTGTCGTCACACCCGGGGATCTTAGCGCGTTTGGCTCTACAGCATTCCGGGCAGATTAGCGTGCCATTAAGTGCTGGACAGACGCGTTTGCCTTTGTCAGAACGACACGTTCGACAACGCTGGCTTCTGCGCCGTTTTGCTGATGTTTGCCGTGTCTGACGTCGCATGTTTTCCCCTGAAGAATTGGTGCGGTTGAGAACGCGCACAAGAATTCAATCAAATACTCACACTATTAAGATAGGTATGCAATCAACTCGGACGATTGACAAGATCTGCGAGATATTCAGCAATCTTGTCTGTAATCTGTTGTGCATCCACATCCGCAAAGTTAAACAATTCCTTAAGCATTGGAGAGATGGCACCGGTATCAAGCAAGGCATTCGCGAGTCTCCCCATATTGCTCCGGTTGATACCGCCTTGTCCATCACTACCCATATCCAGAATTTTGATGCTATCAATTTTCTCAACGGGCTTCATCAACTGCTCAATAATATCATCGGCATCATTAATGAGTTCTAAGATCGCCTCTTGGACAAGGACGCGTTGTTCAGCAACATTCCGCGCTTCATATTCTGCCATTTCACCCTGTGCTTTTGCACGGGCTTCGGCAAGTACCGCGTCAGCGAGACGTTCAATAGGTTGTGCCTGTGCTTCTGCACCGATGACTGCCACTTCACGCTGCCATTCTGCCGACATCACCTCTTCCGTGGCTGTCACATTCACCTCGGCACCCATACGCTCGGCTTCCGCAACCAATTGTTCCTTCTCAGCGAGTGCAGTCACCTGCTGTTTATTAGCGACATCAATCTTTCGGTCTTCATCGCTTAAGGCAACACGCAATTCTTGATTGATACGGGACTGCTCCACATTCAGCATCTTGGCAATCTCAGCGAGTTCGACTTGCCGCATCTGGTCAATCTGTGCGGTTTCGACAACGAGGTTCTTTTCTATCTCACGTTGTTGGACCTGTTGTTCTTGAGCGAAACGCGTTGTCTGTACCACTAACTCACGTTCAATGTCTCGTAAGGATACACCCTCTTCTTGGGCTATCTTTGCTTTCTCTACCATGAGTTCTTTTTCAATCTCGCGGGTCTCAACCTGTTGCTCCTGGGCGATTCGGGTTATTTCTACTGCTAATGTTTTGGCAATTTCGGCGAGTTCGACTTGTCGCATCTGGTCAATTTGTGCGGTTTCAACGACGAGGTTCTTTTCTATCTCACGCTGTTGGACCTGTTGTTCCATAGCAAGCTGTACCGTCTGGACTGTCAAATCACGCTCAATGCTACGTAAAGATACACCCTCTTCTTGGGCTATCCTTGCTTTCTCTACTATTAATGCTTTCTCTATTTCGCGAACTTCAACGGTCTGTTCCTGTTCAATCCGCTGCATTTGGACAACGAGATGCTGCTCAATTTCAGCAAGCTGCACAACCTTGGATTGTTCAATCTGTTGTGTCTCCACGATGAGGTTCTTCTCAATCTCACGTTCAGCGACAATCTGTTCTTGTTGCACGCGAGCGACCTCAACGTCACGGTTCATCTCAATTTCACGTTCCTGGACGACCTGTTCCTGCGTGATACGTGCGCGCTCAACCTCTTGCTTCATCTCATATTCACGTTCTTGCACACCTTGTTCCATTTCAAATTGGAACTTGAGTGTCTCTGCTTCTCGTTCAGCGGCATAGATAGCGATATTCTTTTGCTGGTCGGATTCTGCCCACGCCTGCTCCTGTTCTGCTTCAAGCTTCTCTATACGGGCAGCAACTTCGATTTGAACGACAGCGACTTCTTTCCGTTCTTCTATGTCTACCTTTTCTCGATATTGATCAGCAGTGATTTCGGTAATTTTACGAATACCGACAGCGTCAAATCGGTTTTCAGCATCAAGTGTTTCGACGGGGGTTTGATCTACTCGAATGATCGAGACGGTCTCAAGGGTCAAACCGTTTTGCGTCTCCAAATCCTCACCGCATGCCGCTTGCACTTTGTCGGCAAATTCCTGACGTTTCTGGAGGAGATCCTGAATCTCACTTTCAGCTGCAACACTTCGCAATGCCCCTTCAAGTTTTGGTTCAATTAATTCTCGCACTGTCTCCGGTGTCATAGATTTATCACCGAGTGCTTGTGCAGCGCGCAAAATATCGTTTTCCTCAGGCTCGACTTTAAGGTAGAAAACGACTTCAACATCACCGCGGTTAAAGTCGTAGGTAATTAAAGCCTCTGTTCCCTCTCGAATAACCTCAATTCGCATGGTGTTGAGGGAAATCTCTTTGATTTCATGGATAATGGTGTTAACCCAAAGCCCGCCGGTGATACGGATTTTTTCTTTTGCACCACCAGTCCGTACCAACGCGATATCGGCTTTCGGTATCCGGTAGCGAATGACTATAGCGGCAAAGGTCACCAAACTTGCAAGCAGTACGACGAGGATAGCTGCCAACCATCGTATTATTTCGTTTTGTCCAAACTGATCGAGGTTATCGTAGGCAAACCAGCCAACAGCGATTGCTACAGCGATCAAGAAAACGATAACGGCAATGAAACGCATTCAATTCTCCTTTTTAGTTGTCAGTTATTAGTTATCAGTTTTAACCATCAACTCGTGCTTTCGCAAAAGTATCTGTAGACGAGTTGATGGTTAAAGTCACCCGTTTGTGAAGGACATAACACTTGCCCTGCACACGTTTAACCGAAAACTGAAAACCTAAGACTGATAACTATTCCCTACCGGAAAATCGTTTCGCTGCTGAGGTGCGTCCGGTAACGCCCCTTGAGCGGTTGACGTGGAGAAGTCTGCCACGCGAGGTTTGCTAAGTAACAGAGAGCGTTCTCAATGAGAGGTCTTGCTATCGTGGTCCGATGTGCATCACGGGTATCAACCGCAAAAGCGACGTAATAGCCGTCTCCCCATTGCAACTGGACACTGACAGCATCTCCATTATCCTCTCTAACTGCCAATTTTCGGTAACTTCCGTCATTCGTTACCCAGTGGTCGTCGGTTACAAGAGCGTCTACATTCACCTTATGGGGCCAGGTAAACATGCCTGTTTTCTGCCCATCATCAGTAATTCGTACATTTACATCATTGGAATTAATTACGCGGATTGGATGGCGCTCAACCGGGAGCCAGTCACCCCGCCATTGGGGTTCGGTCGTGTGTACACCATCGGGTCGGACAATATTGTTGTCCATCGCCGAAGCCCAGACGATTCCTCCCTTGCGAACAAAATCTTGAATTGCATCATCCGCGTCTTCAACGAAATATTCACCGTCATGTCCTGTTGCGAACCAAGTGAACCAGATGATGTCATACTCTGAAAGCGTAATACTTGAGAGTTTGATCGCATTGTTGGGATCACCCCGGTTGTCGGGATTGTCATTGACATGCACGGTCGTGAATTGGAATTCTAACCCCTCAAGCGTAGTGAGTGATTCCAATATTGCTGGCTCGCCCGTCATATTATCGCCAACAACAATTAGCACTCTGAATACGCCTAATGGCACAATCTTAATAGAAGAAATAATATCTGAAAATGATTGCGAATGAGGGAGTGATCTGAGATTCCGATGTGCCACGCGAAATTCTTGCGAGCTTAAAGTTATATTCAGCCGCCGTCCTTCAAAATTCACATGCTCATAGAAAATAACATGACATCCACTGAACGGGAAACTGGGTCCCCGCTGGATACGAATCGACGAAACCGTATCGTTCATACCAACATCAAACATTGAACTGACATCGCGCATGACAACGCTCCGCTGTCCGTTATAATCTACGTCGCGAAATACTTCGATGATGACCGGTACCGCCCCATACTCCGGTGGTGTCGGATGTGCTGATGGACTAAAACTAATAGCCGTGATCGCATCCCCGAAGTTATAGGGGATGTCGTGAATATTTGGATAGAACCCAGGGGCAAGTACGAGCTGGCGCCCCCTATAGTTCTCATGTTCGTGAAAAATGGCTTTGTAGTTCGGTGACGCGTTGAACCCCGGTCCCTTGTAGATCTTAATGGAAGAGATAATATCTTGTGCGCCAATCTCTCCGGTGTTTGGGATCGATTCAACCAGCGTAACCTTACGTCCATGAAAATTTACGTGTTCAAAGACTTCAACGACCAGCCTCGGCATATTGGTCATAACCCGCTCCTTGTTTTCAGGCGTAACCCGCAAACGCGATTGCGAGTTAAAATTAAAATACCATTCGCAGAGGCAGTTTGTCAAGGAAAAACGTTAAGAACTTCCCACGAGTCGTCTCTACTTCTTAATTGTAAACTTTTTTATATATTTCAGGTATAATGAAATACATAGTTAATGAGAGACTTTACTGCCGAATCCAAATATCCTTTTCACATTATAACTGAAATTCTGCTGAATGTCAAGGTGTGTTAATTTTCTTGATTCTCCGAAAAGAATATGATAAAGTATGCACAGGGACTTAGAAAGAACTCTTTGCCAATGCAAGATAGAGGTGCCGCGATGTCTTACAAAAGAGTACTTCTGATTATTTTAATTACCGGTATCAGCAGCGCGTTAGTCTATTTTCTCGTCCAAATGGAACAGGCGACAAAGAAAAAGACTGCAGAATCACGTCCAATCGCGCTTCCCTATAATTGGGTTGGGAGTATCACGAAGAAACAGATAGCAGAACCCTCCGGTATCACTTACCATCCGACTCGGCGGACGTTGTTCCTCGCTGATGATGCCGGTATTATCCACGAACTGAGCCTAAATGGAAGGCTTATTCAATCAAAAGGACTGAATGAGCGGGACATCGAAGGGATTACCATGGACCCAAGCACGGGTTTGCTGTATGCCGCGGTGGAAGACGATGAAGCAATCCTTGAACTTGATCCCAAAAACCTTACGATTCAAAGAGAATTCAGAATCGGCAGGAATTTTGAAGGGGAACTACTCCTGAAGAAAGGAGGCATGGGAATTGAAGCGATCGCTTTCGTGCCGGATGATTCGCATCCAGAGGGGGGTACTTTTTGGGTCGGCAACCAAACCTTTAGTCTCAAAGCGAGAGACGAGCCGTCTGTTGTATGTGAAGTCCTTGTCCCACTCCGGTCCTCAACAGACAGACAGACAACCGCCACTATCGTCCGTGCTCATAAGATGAACTTCATCGACATTTCTGGACTTGCTTACGATGCCCAAGGCGATTTTCTGGTGCTAATCAGTGACACAACAAATCTCTTAGTTGAACTCAAGCCGGAAGGCACCATTTTAAGCCAATACCTCTTGCCCGGGGACGAGCAGGAAGGGATTGTGTTGGATGGACTCGGCTATATGTACATCGCGCAGGAAACTGGGGAAA
The DNA here is from genome assembly GCA_026702755.1 of Candidatus Poribacteria bacterium. Lineage (NCBI taxonomy): Bacteria > Candidatus Poribacteria > Candidatus Poribacteria bacterium. The sequence continues at coordinate 76,088 of JAPPBX010000082.1, forward strand.
TTATCAAATTAGCGGATCTACGCCTTCGGTAAATAGATAATTTGTGTGATGTCTCATTCACTTTTATTCTTCAATCATCTTCTGCCCCGCGTCTTTCTTTTTATCATCACTTTCAAGACGCAGGACAGTGATTCCCGGCACTAAATCCAATACCAAATTGATGGACGCATACTGTTCTGCTGTGTGCCCACAATCGGCTCGCCATAAGAGCTGCACATTTCCTTCATCATAGAGAACTCCATAGGCGAGTCTCTTGCCCTCAGCATCTTCTAAATGAAAATATCTACGACGTTTGGTATCCATGAATGTTTGTACGTGGACAAAAGCCTTACCAGAAATAACAAGTAGAAGTTACTCAAGACTGACAAAGTCGGCATCTACGCGATGCGGAATTATCCCTGCTGCGTTACCGCGATGGAGCAATTCTCTGACACCAGCTTTACCGTTTTCACCGTAATCAAGTGTATAATTATTGACGTACATCCCGACAAATTTATCGGCGAGATCGGTTTCCATGTCGCGTGCATAAGTCATAGCGTATTCCAGCCCGCGTGATCGGTGGTCGAGTGAGTACTGAATGCTTTGTTTGAGTAATGCTGTTATCTTGCGAATTTTCTCTGTGCCGAGATTGCGACGAATCACATTAGCACCGAGCGGCAATGGCAGCCCTGTTTCTTCATGCCACCATTCCCCCAAATCAATGACTTTGTGAAGCCCTTCGCGTGCGTAAGTCAGCTGCCCCTCATGAATAATAAGTCCTGCGTCCACTTCGTCCTGTTGAACAGCGTCCAATATCTTATCAAAGGGACGGGTCTCTGCCTCAAAATTAGGTTCAAAAAGGCTAAGTGTGAGGTAGGCAGTCGTCATTTTGCCTGGAATGGCGATGCGTTTGCCTGCGAGAGTATCTATCGGTGCTTTGGAGACAACAAGGGGACCGTACCGATCACCAATACTCGCCCCGCACGGCATGAATACATAATCTTTTGCGACATAAGCGTAGGCGTGCACGGAGATCGCTGTAACTTCAAGTTCGGCAGCAAGCGCACGCTGATTTAGGGTTTCAATATCTTCAATAACATGGACGATCTCAAAAGGACCCGTTGGGATTAGATCTTTCGCGAGCGCATAGAACATAAAAGCATCGTCGGAATCTGGACTGTGCCCAATCCGAATTTTTTCTGTCTGTGACATAGTATTCCTTTTCGGTGTTCAGTTTTCTATCAATTTTGATGAAATTTGGCAATCAAGATCACAAACCCATCATTAGAAGAACCGAATGATTCTGATCGGTATCTGATTGCAGTTTTTTTCCAGATGGCGTTATAATGTAAGTATCCGAAATAGATTTAGCCAATTGGAGTAAGTCCAAAACTATGGTGTCTCAAGTAAAACCCACATACCTCTATCTGACCGCCACACCGCAGGGACTCACAGAGTTAGTAAACGCAGAGTGCACTGCCCTAACCGGATCTGCGCCAAATGAACAAGGCATAGCACTTTCGGCAAGGTGCGTTGATGTTGCTCGGGGTGCGTATCTGAAAAGTTGCAGCGAAGTTCTTTTTGAAACGGCGAGTCTTGCTGAACTCTGCGCAAACATCAGAGCCATAGGTTTACACGCCGATGAATTTCGGGTATCAGTCGTGAAAAAACCCCGTAACCTGAAGATAAATTCTATGACACTCGCGCGGGATATCGGCAATGTTATCGATGGCGGTGCGAACCTAAGCCAACCGAAAGTTACCTTTCTCACAGTGGTCACAGCCGAGAAAATGTGGTTTGGGCGACTCCTCTCCGAATCTGATAATATCTGGCTCGCGCACAACCAACGTCCTCATGTAACGTCAAGCTCACTGCCTGCCCGGCTTGCGCGTGTACTCGTCAATTTAGTGGCATCTCCAGGGGATAGCCTGCTCGATCCTTGCTGTGGGACCGGTACGATTGTGATGTCCGCTGCACATAGTGGCATCCACGCGGTGGGTTACGATGTCAACCCGCGCATGATAGGTGCGACAACGAAGAATCTTCAGCATTTTGGACTCTCGGCAGATGTAGCATTAGGTGATGCTACACAAATTCGCGGGCAGTTTGACGCTATTGCGACAGACTTACCCTACGGCATCAATCTCGTTAAAGACAACTCCCAGGAGGAAGATATTTTGTTGAATCTACGGACATGCGCGCCGAAAGCAGCGTTCATCGCCCTTCGAGATCTCAGTAAACTCCTGACCGATTTAGGTTACCAGATTGAAGCTGTCTTACCGGTGCCTAAACTCAGCATCGTGCGGCGTATCTTCATCGTTTCTGTGCCACAATAATGTGGACTTTTGCAGTGTTGGCATCTGTGATAAAGTTTAAAAGAACAACTCGGTAATGCCTTATTACAAATGAAAGCCTGCTATGACCCATCAATAGTCTTCAATGTTTTCATAGAAGTCAGTTTCTGGTAGATACTCGTCCTCATTGAGTTCTTCTTCTTCATGCGCTTCATATTCTTTCCGGTTAAGGAGAGCATCTATTTCATTGGGATTCTCGATCCGAAATTTACAAATCCATCCATCACCTTCTGGGAAACGGTTGATAAGTTCAATATCATCTTCAAGCACATCATTGATTTCATAAATTTCGCCGGATATAGGGGCGTAGATATAGAAATTCCGTCCATCCGATGTCTCAATGCGCCCGATAATCTCGCCCTGTTCATACTCGCCGAGAGTTGGCAATTCTATAAAAATGATATTGCTATAAACCTCCTGAATCCGTTCGGTAATCCCAATGTTACACTCTTTTGAATTGAGAAACTCAATCCATTCGTGCGTTGTTGTATATTTTATCTCAAGATTTTTCATCACGAATTTCCTCCCATTAGACCTGATGGTTCTCTTACGTGACAATTCCAAGACCTTCGAGTTGTGATTGGAAAGGTTCAAGAACATTTTGCCGGATCTGAATCTGGATAATTGGGTCCGGGTCATACTTTATATCTATTACTTTCCCACCTGCACGTTTACACAAATTAACAACAGTCCCAATATCTGGATGATTGACTTTTAAATGTAAGTTTCGATAAAAGATACGGTTTTCTATAGTAGCACTTTGGAGGCATGCTCTTGCACACCGCCCATAGGCGCGAATTAATCCACCAACACCGAGATTAATACCACCGTAATACCGAGTAACAACACAGATAGTATTAGACAAGTCAAAAGCACGAATTGCGGAGAGGATAGGGGGACCGGCGGAGTGAGTGGGTTCCCCCGCATCGGTCGCATACTCACGGAGCGTGTCTCCACTGCCAATACTGTACGCATAACAATAGTGTGAAGCACGTGGGTTCCGCTCTTGCGCTTGACTCAGAAAATCTTTAGCCTGCGCTTGGGTATGTACAGATGCGGCCTCTCCAAAAAATCGAGATTTCTTTACAACATGATGTGTGCAGGCTATCCCTACGACAGTTCTGTATTCGTCAGACATACATCTTTCTAAAAAGTTTGCCCGATTGAAAAGGCGTACACACCTTTCCCTTGCACAATATGGAGGCGTTCTTCTGCGCCGACAGTGGGTATGAGTTGCGGTGTATACGCTGCGTTGAGTGTTATACTTCCGAGTCTAACACCGAGTCCGAAGCATGGACCTTCCGCTTTCCAGAGTCGTTCTTCGGTTTCAAATGAACCGTCTTGTAAGAGAGACACTGATGTGTAACGCTTTTGTGTGTCCCGAAGGTAGCCAACTCTAATACCAATCCAGTGTTGGTACCACACTTCGGCACCTACATTTGTCCGGATACCGTCATGGAAGGGTGGATGTACATCTAAGCCGATGCGCAAAGCCGCGTCCGATATTTCGCGCTGATAGGCAATCCCCGTTACAATTGTGCGCTCCATCATATTTGGAATGGAAGCGTCAGAAAAGGAGAGTCCGTTACTCAAATTCCGAGCGACGATCCCTACCTGAACTGCCTCCCCAATCTGTTGGATAATACCAACATTATAGGCGTATCCGTGTCCAAGGTCCTCGTTCCCGTCAGTGCCGATTACTTTAGAACGCAGCCATTTCGTATCAACCCCAACAATGGTGCCGCCGAATATATTTAACCCGTAACTCAAACCGATAGCAAGATTATTTTCAGGAAAACTGTTGAGTGCCTTACCTTGATAGTCCACTCGGCGGAATGCCCCATCCTGTGCAAACGAGAACCCTAATCCAAGCGTCCCGAATTTGCTCATCGGAAACGTCCAGTTTAAAGTTTCAATCCCGTACGCGTGCTGTTCATATCGACTATAATCCTCATAACTCGCATTGAGGTTCGGTTTCGAGAGCAAGGCAATGGTTCGTGGAAAACGGGTCGCGTGGATAACAAATCGGTTTCCTTCTGTTGTACCGATGCCAGCAGGATTACTCCCAAGGGCATTCGCCCCGCGCGTTAATCCAACGAAACTTCCGCCCATCCCCTGATGTTCAGCACCGAGCAACTGCTTGAGAAAACCGTCTGCTGATGCTCTTGCGTCCACCATTGAGGCAATGCCACTTGAAACAAAAAAGTGGAAGATTAAGTAAAGTAGAAGAGTTGCAACGCAACTTTGGATATATTTCATGTCTCACCTCACACGAAAGGGCTGCCCATAGGACACCGCTTTCTTAGGAATATGAAATTTAGGTATGTGAATGCAAATTTTGATAATCCACTCTAAATTAAGTGGAACAGAGTGTAACCTGTGCTACAGCATAAACATTTGTGTGAGACAGAGAGACAAATATTGAATTAATATTGCGTTCGTGCGCATAACGTTGGACTTCGCCGTGTAAAATAAGTTCCGGTTTGCCAACAGCGTCGGCTCGAATTTCTATATCTTGCCAGCGCATGCCAGTCGTCAAACCTGTGCCAAGTGCCTTGAATGCCGCTTCTTTAGCAGCAAAACGGGCGGCAAGCCGCCAGTATCGGGAGGGAGCCTCCCCACAATATGTGAGTTCCTGCTGCGTGTAGACGCGCTGTTCAAAACGTGCACCCCACCGACGAGACGCGTCTCGAATCCGTTCAACCTCAACAATATCAATGCCGATTCCCTGAATTTTGTGCTGGTGCATCGGTTTATCTGTAGAGTGCATCCGTCATTTGTGCAGCTCGGACATTTTCTTTGACATCATGAACACGCACAATGTCTACACCGTGTGAGATAGCCCAACACACAGTCGCGGTTGTTCCTTCAACGCGCTCGGTTACAGGAAGCTCTAAAATGTTACCAATAAACGATTTTCGTGATGTGCCAATGAGCAAGGGTTTCTGCAACCCTCTGAACTCCTCAAGACGTTTTAGGATCTCAAGATTATGTTCCATCGTTTTGCCAAATCCAATCCCTGGGTCGATAATAATCCGCTCGGCAGCAACGCCTTGTGCTTCGGCAATCTGTATACTTTTCTGAAGGGACATACAAATCTCACCAACAACATCATCGTACTGAGGTGATTGTTGCATTGTGCGCGGTGTCCCTTTAATATGCATCAGGATGAGGCCTGCTTTCATTTCTGCTACGACAGCAGCCATTCCCGTATCGCCGTGCAGTGCAGTGATGTCGTTAATGAGATGTGCCCCAGCTTCCAGAGCACATCGGGCGACCTCTGCTTTATATGTGTCAACGGAAAGCAGGACATCAACAGTGTCAGCAACCGCACGAATGACTGGTAGGATTCGCGCCAACTCTTCATCAATCGACACGGGTGATGCCCCAGGCCGGGAAGACTCACCTCCAATATCAATAAGGGTTGCACCTTCCACCGCCATTAGTTCAGCGTGCGCAACCGCTCGTTCAACATCAAGATAGCACCCGCCATCGGAAAAAGAGTCCGGGGTGACATTCAAGATGCCCATCACATGTGTATGGAGCCCTAAAGTGAGTGTTCTACCACGACAGTTCATACGATTGGCTTCGCAGGGAGCTGTGGACGTGGCCCGAGAATTTCATCAATCTCCTCGGTAACAAGGGTTTCCCGTTCTAATAACGCATCCGCCAGCAACTTCAAACCCTCAAGATTCGTTTCCAAAATATTTCGTGCCTTCTTATAGCACTCCGTTACGATGTCGTGAACCGCTTTGTCAATTTCAATGGCAGTTTTCTCACTATAATCCTGATGGACACTCAATTCTTTGCCGAGGAATACCTGTTCATCGCGTCTACCGTAGGTGAGGGGTCCCATGTGGCTCATACCCCACTGCGTAACCATTCGACGGGCAAGACTTGTGGCTTGCTCAAAATCGTTTTGTGCCCCCGTCGTCTGTTCGCCAAATATAATCTCTTCAGCGACTCTACCACCAAGTGCGAAAATGATATGGGCGAGCAAACGTTTCTTACTCATGTTATGCCGTTCTTCGAGGGGTAGTTTCGCTGTGACACCGAGGGCTCTGCCGCGTGGGACAATGGTACACTTATAGTTCGGATCACTTTCCGGGACGAAGTGTAACATGAGTGCATGCCCAGCTTCATGATAAGCGGTGACCGTTCTTTCTTCATCACTAATGACAAGACTCCGCCGCTCGGGTCCCATAAGCACACGATCCTTCGCTTCATCAAAGCACATCATGTCAATTTCTTCTCTGTCACACCTTGCGGCAAGCAGTGCGGCTTCGTTTGCCATATTCTCAAGGTCGGCACCAGAAAAGCCGGGGGTTGCCTTCGCTAAGATTTCCAAATTAACATTTTCAGCGAGTTTATAGGGTTCTTTTGTATGTACCTTGAGTATTGCTTCCCTGCCACGAACATCTGGAAGGTCTACAACGATCTGTCGGTCAAATCTACCGGGTCGAAGGAGTGCTGGATCCAAAACATCGGGACGGTTCGTCGCCGCGATGAGTATCACACCTTCGGATGCCTCAAACCCCTGCATCTCAACAAGGAGCTGATTTAGGGTTTGCTCGCGTTCATCGTGGCCGCCACCGATACCGGCACCCCGGTGTCTACCGACTGCATCTAATTCATCAATAAAGATGATACAAGGTGCATTCTTCTTACCGGTTTCAAATAGGTCTCGGACACGGGATGCGCCTACGCCGACAAACATTTCGACGAAGTCAGACCCACTGATACTATAAAACGGCACGTCCGCCTCACCTGCGACGGCTTGGGCAAGCATTGTCTTACCGGTCCCTGGAGGTCCCATGAGGAGGACTCCTTTAGGAATTTTACCCCCAAGTCGTTCAAATTTTTTCGGTGCTTTTAGGAATTCAATAACTTCTTCAAGTGCTTCCTTCGCCTCATCGACCCCTGCGACATCTTCAAATGTCACCTTTGTTTGATTCTCAGAATGGAGCCTTGCCCGGCTTTTGCCAAAAGAGAGTGCTCGATTTCCACTCCCTTGCATCTGACGCGACAGGAAAATCATCAAACCTAAAAAAATAAGCAGTGGAACGACAGTTGTCCCGAAGATAAGGAGCCCCTGTGGGAACTTAGATGGCGGTTTCACATTGTAATGAATACCGGACTGATCAAGTTTTGCCTGGATGTCGTAATCATCGATCGCATCGCGGCTTGCTCTAAATTCGCCTTGCCATTTCTGTGGAAGAGGATTTTCTTGCTCCTCAGGTCCTACACTTCGCATAACATCGGCGCGGATATCAGTAAGTACGCTTGCATGAAATTTCCCTTCAATCCATTCCTCATCTAAAACCAGATACCCATCAAATAGATCTGGACCGCGCGTTATATATTGATGAAAATCAGAGGTCGCCAGTTGATACACTGGATCTCTGCGGTTAAATAGTTGGTAGATACCAAGAACAACAAGTCCGGCAACAACTACCCACCAAATAACCATGCTTCTTGTATTTTTATTCACAACCAATTGCCTCTCTGTTAAAATCTAAATCCTGACATAAACGCGATTTCAAAGCCTATTTAAAAGTATAACAAATTTTTTTTCAAATTTCAACTGAATTTAAAAAAACAGGTATTCGCAACCCTCACATTCGGTCGTACAAATTTTTACTGGATAAATAATTATTTTTAAGGTATACTATTAGAGTGAAGAAAGCAAGAAATAGATACAACAAAATTTTTAAGTTTGCGTTGGAATGTTTACAATACACTCCCACGCGATAAAAAAGATATAAGGTTAACGCAATTGAACCCTGATATAAAGAGGGATAGGGCTGTGCGATGAAACTCAGTCCACAAAAATCTGATTTTACAGGTTATCCTGGAAAGGTGGAATCTATGAACCTTAACAAACAGATACTTGCGATAATCATCTTTCTGTCAGCGACGATGCCTCATGCATTAGGGCATGTCACAGGCGAAAGACTTCAAAATTTTCAATACAATGCCGACCTTGCACCGGTTGCCCCTATCGTAGACGGTTATCTTGACGATCCAGTCTGGGAGAGGGTAACCCCCGGGAAATTGGAACGAAACTTAATTACCGGAGAACACTGGAACCCATCGCCAGATTTCACTGGATCTTTCGCGGCAACGTGGCGCAACGGCTTCCTCTACATAGCCATCAAACTCGTAGATGACCAGCTTGAAACGCGCCAAAGGAAACTGCTTCGTGAAGATCATCTTATCCTTTACGTAGATCCACATCACTCAGGACGAAAGGATGACCTCTACCGCTACGCAATCCCAATTGGGAAAGAGATGGGCACCCTAAAAGCCCCATTGATGCGCGTCGCATGGGGAAATGATGGACAAACATGCGAACTCAGTTTCCGGCTCGATAATCTCGCAAGAAAAGGCAATAGTATTGGATTCAGCATTACTTATAACGATGTTGATAACGGAAACCTTCAACATAAAATCACTTGGGCACCGGAAGGTTATACCGAGGAGAACGATTACCTTCCCGATCTCGTTTTCACCGCGAAGATCGAACCAAATAGACAACAACAATTAATCCAATGGGGACGCATCAAAAGTCTCTATTAATTCTGCCATCGTAGGGCGAGGCGTGAAAACCTCGCCCTATAGTTAAAAAATAGAATACCACCAAATAACATCGGAGAATTCGTGTACTATATCGGAAAAACTTTGGAACTGATGGGCATCGCGTGCTTGGGTGCTGGACTCTATTTAGGCTGTGTCAATCCCTTTGATTACAGCGAATCCAAAGCAATGGGTGTCGAGATGGGTTTCCTAACGCTTGGTGTTTTAGTCTTTTTTGTCGGAAGACTCATTGAAAAACGCTCTTAGAAATCCGATATTAATTAATCGTTTAGTCTTATAATCGCAATCCCCTGTTCACCTGCCACAGAATAGAGCAACCACATGTCTCCATCCTCACAATAGATGGCCGGATCACGGAGTTCATGCACACGCTCGCGATCTAACCCACCCGTTGACGGCTTAATCGGCAGATCCGCACCCTCAAAATCGTATTTCGGCGCAATAACCTCTATCGGTTCAGATGGATGCCAATCGTTCCAATTATCTATCAATTGCACGGTGCTTTTACGGATACGTTCTGGACTATCACCATAGAGTGAGTAATAGACGGTCAAGGTATCGCCTTCAAGATGGTTCGCTGTATGGCGTGGGAAACCGGTGTTATCCTTTTCTGACTTGCGGCGAAAGAGTGGTGTGTCTCGCGGCATGAACGATGTTGCCCATTGCGGGGTTTGTCCCCGACTTATCCAGCCGTGATATGTCGCATACGGATACCCCTTCCACCAGAAAACACGATAATAGGCTCCCATCTGCTTATTCCGTATATCCGAGGCAGTGTAGTTCACGCCATCAGTTGAGGTCGCCCAACAAGTTGACTGACCCCCATAACTCCCATGAAAATACATAACGAAACGGCGGTTCTCTTCGTCTATATGTACATCCGGTGAAGCGATGTGGTCGCCCTCTCGGAACACAGTGTTGTCCCGATGTAGCACGCCCGGACGGTGGACAGTATAAGGTCCTTCAATAGCATCGGCATACGCCAAGCGGATATAGGCACCTCGGTGATGGGCAAAATAGAGATAGTATTTTCCCAAAGGGTTCTGCACCCACTCAGGCACCCGAACGAGTGAAGGTCCGTTGATATTGGAGAAACCGTGTTCTCTATCAAGTTCAGGCATCTCTGGGTGAATTAGCAGTGTTCGTTCCATATCTTCCTCTCTTAGGGCTTACGCAATTTTTTAGGAGTAACTACGACTACACGCCGTTGGCGAGGTTTTAAATCTCGCCAGCAATGCAAGTACTGAGTTTCTTAATCATGTGCTTGAAACCGGTATACTTCTTGCGCTTCTTCAGACATGTTGTCCCATATTTCTCCTGGAACCCGTGCGCCGAAGATTCCCGGGGCATCAGGTGCATGATGAAGCCGCCGGAAATAAACCAAGGCGAGCATGTGTCTAACGGTAGATTCTGTCCGATTCGGCATCGCTCGGTGCCAGCACCGCATATCGCGGACAACAACCGAACCCGCGGGCATCTCTAACTGAAATGACGGGTAATTTGCCGCGCGCTCTTCCTCACAAACGTTGTAGGGTGTATTACGGACTGCTTCGTCGTCAACGATGAGATGCGAACCGGGCCACACTTCCGTCGCCCCATTCTCTACTGTGAAATCAACAAGCGGGATGTTAACGACAATCGTTGAAACGGGTAGGGCAAAGGGTAATTCAGGGAAGAGTTGTCCCGAATCTCGATGAATCCACTGGATTTCGTTCCCCGGACGAGTTGAGTTACAACCGTAAGGCAGATACGCAAACACTTTCTCACCCATTGCTGCTTTCAGAATCGGCATGGCGAAAGGACTATCAATGATGCGCGGGTCCATGAACGGCATTTTTAGCATTGGGTTCTCACCGTTTTGATCGTTCCCCTCATTACTCAGCACATTTTCCATAGCAATATTAAGCTCTGCTATCCAATCGCGTGGGAGAACGCCTTCAATGACCACCAATCCTGCCTCACGTAAGAGGCGCGCTCCCGCATCAATGCTTTCTGATGTGAGTTTATTTTTCGTGCGTTCCTGATTGGAGATTTCCAGTTTTGGAATGTTTACTGTTCGTCCTGTGGTTTCCATCTACTAAGCCTGCCCTTCTGTTTGGTTTTGAGGAAGTTTTAGTTCGGATCGAATCGCTTGCCGAACCTCGCTACAAATACGTGTCGCATGCTGTGCCTTCTCAGCAGTTGCTGACTTTCCTGGATAGCGAAATTCCACGGCATACGGAGCAATCACCAAAAAATCTGGTTGCCAAGCACGCCAACTTGGAATCGTCGGAACAATCATATCCAACAATGCCAATAAGTCATGCGACCTTAGGAGCGGAATATCTGCCCCTTGGAGCCAAGCCTTTAAATATTTCTCTATACACTGTTGGGCGTGAAAGCAGATCATATCAAAGTCAGGATCTTCGGCTTGCTGATGTAACGCTATTGCGGCGTAATCACGTTCTGCTTTCTGTGCCCATTCCTGTGTCAGTGGATTCATAAGACCTTTTTCCTTTTTCAACGGCTTTGGCAAGAAACTGGTAGACTTATAGAGCACATCACCTTTTTCAGTGATTTCGCGGAGAAACCAATCGTTGTACGAAATGCGATAGGCGATTTCTTCAGGTGACCGCACAAGCAAATCCATCCTGAAACGCCGCGGGATGCGTTGGAGAATCTCCCCGGCTTGGCGACTTGTCTCGGATTCTGGAATGTCCATGATGACGAGCAAATCAACATCTGAATTTTCGGTCGGCGTGCCATACGCATAGGACCCGAAAAGGATAACTTGTAATGGAGCGAATTCACGAACGATGTCATCACAAGTCGCCTGAATGTCTTCACGGTTAACCATCTGCCTTCCTCCTATTTTCTAAAGTATAGCATACGCCGTAAAGGAAGTCAATGCTTATTGCTAAGGCAAGTCTAATCAAATCATAGAAAAAATTGTTGTGTACTCTTGCGAATTTGTATAGAATAAATTACATTCTATTGGAATCAGTTTTACAACAGCATTTACAGGCAAAGGAGCAAATAATGACCCCTGAAGTCGCTTTAGAAAAACGGGAGCAGATGATTGAAGAAGGTTTCTGCGTTGTTGACGATGTTCTGACCGAGGAGTTCTTGCAGGAGCTCCGAGACGAGTCGGAACGGCTTATCGCAGGACACGTGGAACCCGAAGATGTGATCTATCAAGGACAGCACGTCAACGTCCGCGGCGAAGATAATCCTCACATTCAAAAATTGTTGGAATGGCAGCCTGCACGCGAGGCATTAGAACAGATTGGATTCGGAGATTTTACAACCTCTGGCGGGATTATTATTCTGACGAAGGAATCCGGGGGACCGCCACTCTATTGGCATCAAGATTGGATGCGCTGGAATGATCCACTCAGCATCGCGCCGTGGCCCCAAACGATTTTTCTTAATTATTATCTCACCGACACAAACCGAGAAAATGGCTGTTTAAAGGTTATTCCAGGCACCCATCGCAAGCGAATTGATTTACATGACATATTGGTGCCAGCACATGAACAAGGCGCGCGGTTCATTGATGAGGACCATCCGATCATGTTCAGCGATCATCCTGATCAGGTAGATGTCTGTGCAAAAGCGGGTTCGTTAGTCATGGCGGATGCCCGTATCTTACATTCCGCCCACAGAAACTTTACCGATGTTCGACGGACCCTAATTCTCGCATGGCACAGTCGTCCTAATACAGTACCCGACTATTGGGATCGCGAAATCCCTGAGATTATTGCCAATCGCGACGAGGACGCCAACTATCCGATGTCTCGTATTCCTACGCATCTTTTACAACCATAGAGGGAAATATGATTCCGATTGACCTCAACAATAAAGTAGCGGTAATTACGGGTGGTTCCGGCGCGTTGGGACGCGTTATGGCAAGGACTCTGGCGGAAGCGGGTGCGGACATCGCAATCTGCTACTACCGAGATCAAGAAACGGCGCACCTCCTGCGAGACGAAATCACGGCTAAGGGTGTCCAAGCAACCGTTGTGCAGGCAGATGTTACGAATCAGGACTCGATAAACGCTATGCGCGATCTTGTCTCGAAGGAACTCGGTGCAGCGGACATCATCGTTAATAATGCTGTCATTCAGTATACTTGGACCTCTGTTTTAGAGCAGCCTGCTGAAGACTACGAAAGCCAGTTCCAGTCATGTGTTTTACACAATGTGTATATGGCGCAAGCCTTTGTCCCCAGTATGATTGAATCGGGTTGGGGCAGGGTCATCAGCATTAACACGGAATGTTCAATGCAGAACTTCGAGAGGCAGAGCGCGTATACATCTGGTAAACGAGGTATGGACGGGGTCTTGCGGGTGCTTGCCAAAGAAGTCGGAGCACACGGCATTACCGTCAATCAAGTTGCCCCGGGATGGACTATCAGTGAAAAGAGTGAAGCGAGCGCAGCGGACGAACATTATTGGAGCAAAGTTCCGATGCAACGCCGTGGGACCGCTCAAGAGATCGCCAACGTCGTGCTTTTCCTCGCGTCGGATCTCGCGAGTTACATCACAGGTGCTTATATTCCGGTGTGCGGTGGGAACGTAATGCCCACGATTTGATAATTTTGCTCCCTATTGAGGTGGATAAGGACTCTTTCAAGGCGAAGAACTTCAAAAACTGAGAGATGCCTTGGATCGCTTAGAAGAATAAAAAAAGGACAACTCGTGGAATTAAAAGTTTGCGCGCTCGGAATCTTGTTCAGGAATGGGAAAATTCTGTTGGGCAAAAGAACTAAACACCGGACTTCTTATCCGAATGTCTGGGATATGATTGGTGGACACTGCGAAAGTGGCGAAACACTAACACAGACCCTCATCAGGGAATTGCAAGAAGAAATCGGTGTTACACCAATTCAGTTTGAACACATCTCAACCCTGTTTGATTCCAATAACGACCACACCTACCATGTATTTGTCATAACGGATTGGAAAGGTGAACCAGAGAGTCTGCAGCCAGAAGAGCACTCAATGATCGGATGGTTTGGAATCAATAAGGCGTTGGAATTGGAACTTGCCTTACCTGTATATCGCGAATTATTCATCAGTATTGAAGACAACTGATTATATCCCACACTGAACCGGAAAGGTATTTTCCTATCGTGTGTGAAAGCCATCGTTGCGCTGGACATGTAATATCTATTACTTAAAATTAAGTGAGGGAACCATGGAACGACATAAACTTCATTATGAAATGATGAACAGATTCGATCCGGATGGAGAGACGGGAGAGTACTGGAAAGTGGATGTACATGCCACTGCCGAGGAGCTGCAAACGTTTGTCGAGACAGGTTATCTCATTCGAGAAGGGCTCTTTCAAGGTAAAGCACTCCAAAAACTGAGAGATGCTTTGGATCGTTTGGAAGAACGGGAATGGGAAAAACGAGATAGTGCTATTGCGGGAAAAAAAGGCTGGGGCTTCATCCCTCGTCACCTTATGGACAAAGATGAAGTATTTCTTGAGCTCTTGAAATTCCAACCGACCTTGTCAATTGCACGAGCAATGATGGGACCGCTCGTCCGTCTGCGTGGTTTAAGCGCACGTATCACTTATCCGGGTAATGGTCGGGAACACCAAACACCGTGGCACCAACACATGCGAGTGATTCCAAACCCAATTCCGCCATGGTTCTCACGTCCACACTGCATCGATTGTCTCATCTACCTTGACGATTTGAATGAAGATACAGGAGCCGTCGCTGTTGTTCCGGGTTCCCACGACTGGTTAGACAAGGCATCACCGACTGTACACGAATCTGTAGAAGGTGAAGTCGAACTACGGGTGAAAGCCGGTGGTGGTGTCCTGATCCACGGCAATCTCTGGCATCGGGGACTGCCAACACTACACGCCAAGCGGCGAATGTTAATTTTAAGTTATACACCGACGTGGTTGCGGAAGTCGCCTCACGGGGGCGCGCAACCGGAAGATGGGTTAACCCATGCTTTTCTTGAAAATGCCGATCTGGAAGAGCGGATGCTGTTGGGTGTAGGCGGATATTCCTAAAGCACAGGAGAAATTATGGAAGTCAACATTAGAGAGGCAATCCCGGATGACGCGCAAGCCGTTGCTTCAGTCCTTAATTCGGTTATCCTCGAGAGGCAATATACCGCGCTAACGAATACTGTCACAGAAGATGAAGAGCGTGTCTTTATCAAAGGGTTATGTCCACGGAGTGCAATGTTTGTCGCTGAGGTGGATAAAAAGGTTGTCGGTATTCAAGTCATCGAGCCAGATGGTTTGGCACGTTATACCGATTCGATGCGACATATAGCCACAATCGGAACCTGGATACAGTCAAATTTTCGTGGGTATAAGATTGGACGGTTGCTTGCTGAGACATCTTTCACGTTTGCGAAAGCGAAAAACTATGTGAAGATTGCTATTCAAGTGATAGCAGACAATACGCGGGCACTTCGATTTTATGGGAATCTCGGTTTTGAGAAAATAGGTATCGCCAAAAAGCATGTGAAATTTGAGGATAGATTCTGTGATGTGTTCTATCTGGAAAAGTTCCTAATAGATGACCCCTGAACGTGGCGTGACGCTTCGCGCGGTGCTGATAGACTTGGCGGGAAAAATGATAATGTGGTTAAAAACAGGAAAAAATTATTGCTTTTTTGTATTCCTTATTATATATTCAAATTAGCGGATGTTAACCGCGTGAGATTAAATGGACACCTCAAATCGTATGATGTAGTCCAAGGTTAGGTCCATGAGAACACCTTTTTAGCGTTTTGGTCTGTGGCAGGATAGAAACACTATAAAGGTGTTCCCATGGCTTTGAAAGCAACTTGGGTTATTGGAACCGTAATTCAGTGCATCCCCAAGGAGGCATTCCTATGTCGCTTTCGTTTATTTAGTCAAATCTATTCGGAAAAAGTTCGCCTTTTCCATCTTTTGAAACACGAACAGTTTTAACAGCGCACACTGATGGCGTGTGCTGCTTACAGAAGGAGACCCTCAATGAAAACTGCGCTTATGTTTAAGTTATTGATGTTAGGGCTAATTTCAATTGGACCGGTGCTGGTAGTCCACGCCCAAGTCACGGAGGATGACCTTATCATCTACTACAGTTTCAACAAAGACACGATCAAGGGGGACGATGTCACTGATGTGTCGGGCAACAAAAATGATGGTCTCATCAAAGGCAATCAGATCGAACCAGTGAAGGGAAAGGTCGGGGACGGTTTAGAGTTTCCCGGTGTCGCGACAGATTACATTTCAGTTCGGGAACACCAATACGTTGACCCGATTGAGCAAATTAGCCTCGTTGCATGGGTTAAAGCGGATCGAAGGGGCATGATCGCCTCTTGGGATCGGAGTGAGTTCTTCCGTTTTGCTGTAGGTGATGATGTCGGCGGAAACAACGGGACAACTTTTGTTGCCTTTGACACCTGTTGTCCATGTTGTCATGATTGGTTTGGCAAAACAGATGTCGCCGATGACAAATGGCATCACCTTGTCGCAACATTTGATGGGAAAGAAAAACGGATATACGTTGACGGCAAGTTAGATCAAAAGGAAGGTGCGCCCGCCAAAGTCATCGGTGCCGGGGCAGCACGGTATGGGTTTATTGGGATTGGTTCGGAAGCAGGTGGTTTTGATGCCGGTGTGGGACCGACATGGGCATATAGCGGAATTTTGGATGAGTTTATGCTGTTTCACCGCGCCCTCTCCGAGAAAGAGGTTAAACACCTCGCCAACGGACCTGAAAACCCGTTTGCCGTCGATCCGAAAGGCAAATTAAGTACGACTTGGGCGGACATTAAAGACGTTGAATAGAAACTGGGTAGGAAATTAACGGGCGGTGCCACGGTGCCGCCCTTTTTTTATGCCTTCCGAAGAACGGTATTTAGGCATCTACCGAGATTGCTTCCTGAATGCCGGGCCACTCTTTCCATATATCGGTGTAAGCCTCATAACCGTTCTGCTCACAATCAACGTGGCGCAAACGGAAAATAACAGCGTAGCGAATATCTGCCGCTGCGTTGGGTGCCGCCGTGTGAACGATCTGGTGGTGTGTCAGAACGACATCGCCTGCTTTACCGACTATCTGTTTCGGTCCTTCAGGTAGTTCTGGTCTCGGCATCCCGTCCGCTAATATCTCATGCCCTTCCTTTTTGAAATAGTCAGCGAAGAAACTGTGCGATTTGGGCCAGACTGTGAAGTTCCCGCTATAGGGTTCCGGGACATCGGCGAGATAAATCACAGCGAGCGCAGTAAACCCACGCCGATAAATCCCCTTTGCCATACCATTTTTACCGCTCCCTAACCCGTCAAGGTGTCCGTTAGGTTCGTTTGGATCCACGCGCAACGGACCCGGGAAACGCAGTGCTATCTGTCCTGAGTTCGGGATTTGAACGTTCCCTTCACCCATTAACGACTCCGAAAGTTGGCGAACAGGCGTTTTACTGAAGAGATCAACGATTGCGGGCGCGTTACGAATCTCGTCGCAATAGGATTGCGCTCGGTAGCGCTCTAAGTCTCCTTCGTTCATACCAACAGTACCGATGGAATGATTAATTTCCTGCCGCGCCGCGTCTACCATCAATTGTGGTACCACACCGGGGATAGAAATATAGCCGTTTTCATGGAACTCTAACTTCTGTTTACGACTGAGCATATAGGTTTCTCCAGTTTATAGGTGTTAAAGTATTCTGCCCGCCAAAAGTTATAACATCTCTAACCCGAATTGCCAAAAATTTTGTTCGAGCATCGGGCTGCACACGGTTATAAAGCATTAATGTGTGAGGGCATAGACAACCGCATTGATACCCATTTTTAATGCCATATCGGAATACTCACGCGGATAAATATCCTCTGCAGCGTGTTCCCAGGCATCCCCAAGATCCGTATTGAAGTTTATCATCATCATGAGCCGTCCCCTGTCGTCATAGACCCCGCGGCAGTACGCTGGATATCCGTCGAACCGTTCATAGGTTCGTCCACTATAAAGCGAACGGAGTCCGGGAATCTGCATTAATTTGTCTATCTTAAAGAAGCATCGGAAGATGGGATGCGAAATAGGAATGTCCACCGGCTCACGTTTTGGAAAAATCTTCTTGAACTCTGTATAAAACCATTTCCATTCACGTTCCCCGTGGAAATCATCGATGAAGATAAAACCGCCGCGTAAAAGATATTCACGTAGATTCTTTGCTTCTGCGCGGCTTAACCTGAGACTGCCTACCTCCAACATATAGGCAAATGGATACTCAAACAGTTCTCCCGATCCGACTTCAATGATCTTTTCATAGGGATCGGCATTGATATTCGTCTGCTTACGGAGTTGCCAGATGAAATTCCGGTCAGAGGCAGGGTAATCCACACGCCAACTACTACGTCGCGTGAGCTGCCCACCATACTTCAGGCGAACGAAAGTAAATAGGTCGCTGTCATTTTCTCCGTCCAGAAGAACAGTGGGTGTGAACACTATAACAAGTATCGTTAGGATCAAAATTGTTCGCATATAGTTATTCTCCACTTTCGTTCTGTCCGAATAGCTCTCTAAGGGTACGGGGTAGGCATAAGACCTACTGCTACTGCACGCCTACGGGATGTGAGGATAAATATTTTAGAGTAAAATCCGAAAATATGTTTACAGGTCGTCAGGGAACAAGGGCCCTACCACCGCTGGCGAGGTTTGTAACCTCGCCCTTGTGTTGGTGTATAGGTAATTACGGATTTTACTCTAAAAGAAGTACATATAGTGTAGCACAAAACGAACAGTTTATGCTACAAGTGAAATTTTCACCAAATCTAAAACGCGGATTGGGAGTTAAAATAGGTAGGGAAATGCCGAGAGTAATGAATCACTCCCAACGGGACTTGCGCACAAAGCAAATATTGGGATGAAACGATGGAAGGAAAGGAAGGATGACAGGATGGGAGCCTTCCAATCTTCCGATTCTGTGAGGAAAGGAAGGAATTTTGCGTAAGTCGTATCTCAATTTACCTCTTAATGCGTAAGTGCGTAGACAACGGCGTTAATTCCGAGTTTAAATGCCATGTCTGAACGTTCACGGGGATAGAAATCCTCGGCGGCATGCTCCCATCCATCTCCGAGATCCATATTGAAGTTTATCATCATCATGAGTCTACCGTTGTCATCGTAGACACCAAGACACCGTGCAGGACGACCATCTCGTTTTTCATAGGTCTTTCCTCTGAGAGCTGCACCTGCCCCGGGAACCTGCATCAGTTCATCAATGTCATAGAAACAGTGAAAAAGTGGATGCGAAATAGGGATGTCCACCGGCTCACGTTTCGGAAAAATCTTTTTCAATTGCTTATAAAACTGCTTCCATTGTCTGCCCCCATGAAAATCGTCTACTAAGATGAAACCGCCGCGCAGGAGATATTCGCGCACGTTTCCTGCCTCCTCGGATGTCAGACGCAATCGACTCACTTCCAACATATAGGCAAACGGGTATTCAAAGAGTTCTCTGGAACGGATGTCAACAATTTTTTCTTTTGACGAAACGTTAATGTTCGTGTGCTTCCGAAGTTGGAAGATGAAGTTGCGATCTGAAGCGGGCCAATCTATATCCCATATACTTCGCCATCCTCTATATTTTAAACGGACGAAGGTAAACTCATCTTCGGACGACGGAGCAACTTCCCGTTCACCATCTGGAAAAGCGATAGGGACAAATAGTATACCGATAATAACAAAAACGGTTAAAGCGCGCATCGTTGTTGTGACCTTTAGAAACTGTAATACCAAGTTGTCGTAATTTGAGTACCTTGGCTGGATTCAAACGCTTTTGCAATGTTAACCCTAACGATAAAATCATTTTCTCCAAACTGTAAACCGATGCCAATATTCCCTTTGGGATCGAAGGTATATGCCGGACCGGACACATTCCAAACCTGACCTTCATCAAGAAAAGCAATGGCAAACGCGTTTCTGAAAATATTCCAACTGGATAGATTGGCTAAACGGTAGTGATATTCGACGTTAAGCAGAAACCCTCGATCCCCTGCAAATGCGTACGGGGAAGACCGATGACCACTCTTATAATCTATTATACCCGCAGATTCTTCTGTGTGCCTGAGCCAAGGGTATCCCCTGAGTCCACCCATACCACCAATTACAAACTGGCGTTGAATTGGTAGCGATGCGTCGGAAAATCCAAACAAGAAACGCGTGCGGATCCGATTTTCCGCTAACGGAAAAGCATACCGAAGGTGCAATAGTAGGCGTGTAAAATCAAAATCCGAACCCGCGGCAGCACTGCTATGTTCAACGAGGAGGGTACTGTGCCACCCCAAGGAATTTGTCCGCTTATCAAAATCGTATTGGAAAGTGAGGCTGCGCATCTGACCAGGGGTTATCGGTGGGTTTTCTCTCAATTCGAGGCTTGATTTCCAATTGGTAACAAACCAATCCGTGCTTTTCTGCAAATTCGCGTGTGATTCGGCAACCGCTGCCAATTTGAACGAATGGATTGACATAAGGGGTGCCCATTGCAAAGCCATTTCGGCACCTTGTCGCAAATAGTAATTTTGAAAATCTGGCATACCGATAGTGCGTTGAAAAATCGTCACTCCACGGTTGTGGCCCGGAAAAAGTTCGGGTGCGACTACTTCTGTTAATCGATGAACTTGTGCTGTTCCGCCAAGGTTCCAGCTGTAAGGTTTCCCCCAATTCGCTGTACCACCAACACGGTAATGGAGATGTGGATTTCCGAATGCATAACTTACCTTCCCAAAGAATTTTGACGTTTGACCGCTGATCGAATCCCCGACGCTCCACGCCCAAAGCGGTCCAATCTCTTTCCGTTTACCGACTTCAAAGCCGGTGCCGATTTCCCAGCCGGTAACGCGATTAAACCCAAAACGTAGTGGCGGATTGAGACCAAGATAGACATCGGTGGCAAGCGGCTTTTCATCAACAGTAATCGTTGCGATGTACTTTGAATCTTCCTCGTTAACCTGTAGGTTTATCTCCTCAAAATGGGGCATCACTTTAAACAACGTTTTAAGTGCCTGTTCAATGTCTTCGGAACCGTTTTCAAGGGTCCGCTGGATCTTTTCCTCTGGAATTTTTTTATTCCCTCGGACGCGGACCTCGTGAATAGGTGCCTCTCCTGCCCAAAATCGGGTTGCTACAAGTAATGTTTGCATATCTAATTTTTCGGGAACCGTCTTGTCGCCTATTGATCTGTGGATTTGATTGCCACGAGGTCCAGAAATTTTCAGAGATTCCAGTACCGATATGGTTTTAGGAAGATTGTCCACAATAATTATTGCGGTCCGTTTGGCATCTTTTTCTTCAATACGCAGAGAGACTTTTCTGTCACTACTAAGGAGTACATTCGCAAGGACAGGCATAACCTTCGTGATGTCTCCAGAGCCGTTTCCAAGAATTTTCATGATATTGGCTCTGGCTGCTCTTGTGTCCCCAATCTGTTTTGGATCCAGCCCTTCAGGTGTTGCCAGACCGTTCTGGATCTGCAGTTCATGAATTGGTTTACCATCAATTTGCCAATCCCAAGACTTTGTCGGTTTAGGTGCTTCTTGTAAAACCGGAGTCTTTTTTACTTCACTCCTATTCTCATTTATATCAGGAAGTTTTGGATCTAATTCGATGGATTCGGGTGCCGGAAGAACTGGAGGCGGTGCGAGTTTCAAATCACGAGGTCTGAGAGCCATCAACTCAGGAATTTCAATACCGAGTTGATTAAGATTGAGCAGCAATTCGCCGAGCTGCTTTTGCAGGATTTCACCAACGATATTTATCAAATATACACCGCTGTCGCTATTGACGATGACGAAGATTCCGGCAACAGTTTCACCTCTTTGGAGTGTATAGAGATGCAAATTGTCGCTTCCGACATCGCCTTGCCAGTGCTCGCCAAGTACGTTCCATCCGCGTCCCTTCAGTGTCTTTTCATAATACTGAACAACTTCCTTAAGATCGACAGAGCGGCTCCGATAATTGCGGAGGTGCAGGTTGTTTATAGTGTTGAACAGCGGGGCAACATCGGCAGTTGGGTCCTCCATCACAAGTGCGATGACACGCCGGTTCAAATCGAATTGAAATTCAGGCGATGGCAGATTTGGACAATCAAAAGCGACAGTTCCGTCATCCGTTTGGAGTTGTGAACGTACAATGGGACTGATAAGAAACAGAAGTACTATCAATGTTTTCGTAATCGCATATTTCATCCGGAATCTCCCTTACTGTTCACTGCCAATGTCCTCCAGACGTTGCTGTAGTTTCCGCAAAGCATCTGGAATGCGAGGCTTGCCGGGGCGATAGATAATTTCGGGTGGTACAATTTTCCCTGACCGGGTTGACTCCCAACGCCAATTCCATTTGGGGGTTGTTACTGAGATAGAAGAACGAGACCACTCAGAAACGGGTTCCTTCGGGGGTTGATAGTACCACTGTAGCGCGATGAATTCTCGGGGACCCTGAAAGTAGTGAATTTCAACAGGATAGATGCCAGCTGCGAGCGTTATGTATCCTTGTTTACTCATTGCTGGATGAACTCCGTCATTATCCACAACCAACCTTCCATCGACATATAATTTCGCGCCGTCATCTGCGTGAAGCCCGAAGGTATAACGCCCCGGTGTATCAATTGCTAACTCCGCACGGAAGCGAATCGCAAAATCCTCAACGACAGACTGTATTTCTGGCGTGGGAAATCCCTCGGTATACCTCCGTTGAGGAACATCAAGATTTGGTGTGACAAAGGTATAAACAGGGGTCAGAAGGTCGAAATCTGGCATCTGATGGATCGTACCGCCGGGGACGTAGACTTCCCCGATTAAACCGTGTCCGGGCATTGCATCTGTTCCGAAGATACCGAGTCCGGCACCTACACCGTCAAGGTTTCCGAGTCCCACATCGGCTGCGCCAGTTCCGTGTACGAAGCCTTTTCCTGTCCCATATCCTCCGTGCCCAGGGCCTCCAACACCGCCCCCTCGTTGTCCTTCAATGACGACAGGACCCGCCAATGCGCCATCGTCCTCGCCAAAACTGGCATTGGACACAGGACTCGGACTATCCGCTTGTGGAAGGTCAGTGTGTGTAACAACGTCAGGTGCTACATCAGCGTGAAGTGGTGCTTTCGGCACACTCACTTCCGGGGCGTATGTCGGTGAAGCTGGAGAAGAGGCTGATGCTTCAGCTTCACTCACTTGCGGCACTAAAGGTGTCCGTGGGGGTAAAACCCTTCGTCTCACCTCTTTCTCAGCTTCCGGCTCCAGTATTTCAGCCGATATGCTCTCTTTTTCTAACATAAAGTGATTGACGAGAAACGGCGAAACCGCTAACATCAATCCTATGTGGAGCGCAAATGATAATAATAAGGCACGATTTGTGTGTCTGCGCATTTTGTTATCCCACATGCATTTGGAAGCAACAAGGTTGTGAAGTTTACAAAAGAGGTCGGGATTCGGAGATCCCTCTTACAAATGTCCTTTCTCTGTTACTACAAACGAGCTCCCAAAAAGTTGCATATTTTTCCAAACTATCTCATATCGTTGTAAATATGCTTAGTGCGTGAGCGAATAGACAACGGCATTAATTCCCATTTTGAATGCCATATCCGAATACTTGCGTGGGTAGAATGAATCCGCGGCGTGTTCCCAAGCATCTCCCCAATCGGTATTGAAGTTAATCATCATCATGATCCTGCGGTTGTCATCATAGATTCCGAGACACTGCACGTGACGACCGCCATCACTTGCTCTTTCATAAGTTCTTCCTCTGCGCGCTGAGCCCGCTCCGGGAATTTGTGCCAATTCGTTGATTCGATAGAAGCAGTGAAAGAGCGGATGCGACATCGGAATATCTTCTGGTTCACGTTCCGGGAAGATTTTTTTTAATTGTGTATAAAATCGCTTCCATGCTCCTTTTCCATGAAAATCATCAACAAGGATAAAACCGCCGCGCGTCAGATATTCCCGTAAATTTCTCGCTTCAGCATTGTTGAGTTCCAAACGACTGACATCCAGCATATAGCCGAATGGATAGCGAAAGAGTTCACCTGAATTAATATCAACCACCTTCTCCTCAGTACTAATCCTGATATTCGTCTGCTTGCGGAGTTGGAAAATAAAATTTCTATCTGAAGCGGGCCAATCTGTATCCCATTTACCTCGATGTCCTCGGACACCCCTGTATTTTAAACGAACGAAAGTGAATACGTCAGTCCCTTGATTCTCGGATGCAGCTGCAGACGCAAGATGATCGTTAAGAACAGATGGTACTGTCAATATAGATACCAGATACAGCATAAAGGATAGTAATATAATACAATTTCTGCGTTGAGGCATTCGTTGGACCTTGTTGTTTTCTTTAGAAACTATAAAACCAGACCGTATTAAATCGCACGCCCTGTTCCGATTCAAAGGCTTTCGCAACGTTAAATCGCAAAAAGGAGTCGGTTTCACCGAACTGGAAACCGATGCCAGCATCGCTCTTCGGAGCAAGCGTGCGTGTCTCGTCAGTCACATTCCACGCTTGACCTGCATCTAAGAAAAATATCAAAAAGAGATTAAAATCAAAATTAAATTGCTGGTTTCCCCAAGTAAACAGTTGCGGTAAATAGAAAAAATATTCGATATTGAAGAGATAGCCGCGGTCACCAGCAACGGCATAAAATGGATAACCGTTCAAGAGTCCCGGTCCACCGATGACGAATTGGCGTTGAATTGGCAGCGAGTCGGTTGAAAAACTGCCGACAGCACGCGTGCGTATCCGATGTTCACGCCATGGATGGGCATAGCGTAGTTGGAGCTGATACCGGGTAAAATCAAAATCTGATCCGAAGGTGGCATTGCCGTGCTCAACCGAAAATGTGTTATGCCAACCGAGATGATTTCGACGGGTGCTAAGATCATATTGGAACATGACGCTCCGCATTCTTCCGGGCGTTATCACCGGATTTTCCGGTGCCTTTGATTTTGAACGCCAATTGAAGAAATGCCAATCCGTGCTTTTTTCTAAACTATCATGTGTCTCAGCAAGTAGAGATAGTTTAAATGAGTGCGTCGGCATAACTGGTTTCCATTCCAATGCGATCTCAATCCCTTGTCTCAAATAGTAATTCAAGGGATCTCGCATCCCAAAAACTCGGAGGGTATCCGTCCCACCACCATCATAGTGAGAAAGAAAGTTAGGGGTGATTATGTCCGTGGAACGATGGAGTTGGGCAGTTACGCCGAGATGCCATGAAGAGGGTTCACCCCAGACTGCACTGCCGCCAGCTCGATAGTAGGTTTGTTTATTGCCGAGCCCGTAACCAATCTGCGCGAAGAGTTTTGAATTGTCATCACCAGTGGCCTCAGGAGAGGAACTGATTCCAAAGCCAAAGGACATACTATTTTCCTTCTGTCTCCGAAAGCCGGATTCGATGCGTGTGCCGATCTCCCATCCAGTGACACGATTGAATCCAAGCTGCGGTGCCCCATCCATATAAAAACGAGGATCAATCGGTTTGTCCACGACGGTAATTATTGCTGTCCGTTGCAAACCTTTATCTTCAACCACGAGATCTACCTTTTCAAAAGTTGGCACTGCCTGAGGGAGCTCTTTGACCGCCGCCTCAATCTCTTCAGGTCCTTTCTCAAGTGCTTTTCTCACTGTGTTCGCCTCGGTCCCTCGAATTACTATCTCGTGAATTGGATCTCCTGTTCGGGTCCGAAACGACTTCGCAAGCATCATAGGTTGTGTGTCATCTAACATTCCACCGGCACTAATCGTAACACTCCGTTCCGCGGCGTTCACCATGAATTTCGGTGAATCAGCAGAGCCGTTTTTTGATAAGAGACTATCTAATAAGTCAGTGAGGTCCTTGGATCCACTTTTCAATCCGTCGCTTATTCTGGCAACCTGTTTTTTTCCTGTTGAGCGAATCTGAATGCTTTCGATTGGGTGTCCGCGGTAGCTCCAATGCCCTTGATGGCTCTCGGTGTAGGTCTGGATAGACGATAGGTTGAAGGTTTTCTTATACGTTGTCTGCCCGTTGACAGTGGAGGTGTTCCCAGTAACGCGGAAGATCGTTGGCAGCGGCATGCGTTTTACTGTCTTTTCAGTGCCAAGTTTACCGAGATTGACTAAGAGTCGATCTGTCTGTTGTAAAGGGACACTGCCAACCATATTTAGCAGCGTGCGTTCTACTGCCTCTTCAGATGTCTCTTCAGATTTCGGAAGGACGAGTTCACCCAGCGATTTCAATTCAGGGGTCTCAATGCCAAGTTCACTGAGATTTTCTAAGAGTCGATTTGTCTGTTGTAAAGGGACGCTGCCGACGATATTTAGTAGAGATATGTTCTCGTCGTTTTTTACAATTGCAAAGATCCCAGCGATAGTGTTATCGGATCGCCGGTTTTGCCCATCAGTTTTCGCCAGCATATAAAGATGGTGGTTATTCGTTTCCTGTATACTGTGCCAGTTTTTCGCTTTCAACTTCTCATCGTAATACCAAGCCAATTTATTAAAAACACCTGCATCGTAGCCATAGATGCGGATGTAGAGATCATCAACTGTATTGAAGGGTGTTGTCGTAGTGGCAAGTGCGATAATTTCACGCGTGAAGTGGAATTGAAACTTGGCGTTTGGCATATTGGGACAATCGAAAGGGATTGTCCCGTCCGACGTTGCAGCAGACATTGTTGGAGCCAAGATTATTAGGAAAAAGAATATGGCGAAAATGCTATCCTTCATATTTTTTAACAGCCTTTGGGAGAGTTGTGTCATTTTAACAGGTCACGGTTTTATTGTCAAACGCCAGAAGTAATCAGTCAGAACTATTTAACTCTTCGGTAGGAGGGAATTCCGATTCCCGACATATTCTTCTGGAATGATCAATGCTACCAATATTGATACCACATCAGCCACAAAGGATAGTCATAAAATACGATTTATATCTGTCAATGCATTTTGTTATACCTTGCGGGTTTGTTTAGAAACTATAAAACCAGACGGTGTTGAATCGCATGCCTTGTTCCAATTCAAGGGCTTTCGCAACACTAAAACGTAAAATACTATAGTTCTCACCGAACTGAAAACCGATGCCAACATCGCTTTTCGGCGTAAATGTGGATGTCTTATCAAGGACATCCCACGCCTGTCCCATATCAAAGAAAAACACCGCAAAAATATTCGCATCAGAAAGGTCTATTATATTTTTCCCCCAGGAGAACAGTTTCCAGATGAACAGCTGCGGTAAGTGGTAAAGGTATTCGACATTGAAGAGGAACCCGCGATCGCCAGCAAAGGCGTAGAGTGGATAGCCGCTTAATAGTCCCGCCCCCCCAATGACAAATTGGCGTTGAATCGGCAGAGAGTCGGTTGAAAAACTGCCGATTGCTCGCGTCCGTAGCCGATGTCTACCGAACGGATGCGCATATCTTAGGTGAAGTTGATACCGGGTAAAATTAAATTCGGATCCGATAGCGGTATTACTATGCTCAGCAAAGAAGGTATTGTGCCAACCGAGAAAATCGTGCCGGGTACTATAATCGTATTTGAACATCACACTCCGCATTCGAGTTGGTGTTATCACTGGATTTTCACGGACCTCTGATTTTGAACGCCAGTTGAGGAAGTGCCAATCCGTGCTTTTGCGTAAACTATCGTGTGACTCCGCAAGTAAGACGAACTTGAACGAATGTCTCTGCTTAACAGGTCTCCATTGCAAGGTGACCTCAAACCCTTCTCTCAAATAATAATTCTGATGATCTGGCACTCCAAAAACCCTGAGAATAGTCATCTCTGTATCGTCATAAACCGGAAAAAGATCCGGAGCAATGCTGCTTGTCGTACGATGCAGTTGTGTCGTTAACCCAAGGTGCCATGAATGACGTTCACCCCAAGCTGCCTTGCCGCCGACCTGGTAGTAAACCTGCTTATTACCAAATCCGTAACCAATCCGCCCGAAAAATTTTGAGAGATCATCTCCACGGAATTCACGAGGAACGCTGATGTGGTAGGATGTGTCAGAAGACTTCCCCTTCCGGTAACCAGAATCAATATGTGCGCCCAACTCCCACCCACTGACGCGATTGAATCCAACCCGCGGTGCACTGTCAAAATAAAAACGTGCCGGAAGCGGTTTTTCGACTATGGTAACCACCGCTGTACGTCGATCGCCTTCCTCCTCAATTCGGAAACGTGCCGCCTTTAAACCCGACATCGCGATCGGGAGTGCTACGATCGCCTTTTCGATTTCTTCGGGACCCTTTTCAAGTTCTTTTCTAACATCGTCCGGATGTGTGTCTTGATGACCTTGAATCCGTATCTCATGGATCGGTTCTCCTTCTCGGGTCCGAAACTGTTTTGCCAACATAGAAGGCTCATCTTTCTGATATGGTAGGTTCCCAACGATAATTGTAGCACTCCGTTCCCATGAACGTACAAGAAGCTTCCGCTTATATTTAGGTGTGTTGGGGGACGGAAGACTCTTGAGCACTTCTTCAATATCAGCAGTTCCGTTTTGAAGTGCCTGCTTGATCTGGGTAATACTATTTTTGTTGTCTGATCGAATATCAATACGTTCAATCGGATGACCATAGTAAGTCCAATGTCCCTGAAGACTCTCATTATGGTCTCTGGAGAACGTTAAACCGAACTTTGATGATTCTTCTTTTTTTGAAAACCCTATCGAAAAAAAATGCGGCAGATCATCGGCGGTCCGAAATAGAGTTGGGAGTGGCATCCGTTCTGGTGGCGTTTCAAATTTCTGAAATATCTGTGCATCAAGCGATTTTAATGCAGGTATCTCTATCCCGAGTTGATCAAGATTCGCCAAGAGTCGTCCTATCTGTTGCGGCGGGATATCGCCTACGATGTTTAAAAGATGGACATTACTGTCGCTTTCTACAACGGCAAAGATGCCCAAAATTGTCTTATCTGACTGCGCACTTTGTGCACTGGCTGCCTCAAGGATATAGAGTAGCACATCGTTATCTTTTTGGAGACTTTGCCAGTTTGCTGCTTTCAATGCTTCGTCATAATACTGCGTAAATTTATCAAATATACCAGCTTCAGTGTCATAGGTATGGAAATAAATATCTGACACTGTGTCGAAAAGTTCTGCCGTGCCAGCGAGAGCGATAAATTCGCGCGTAAAATGGAATTGAAATTTGGCGTTTGGTATATTGGGACAATCGAAAGGGATTGTCGCATCCGGTACTCCTGCAGACACTAAAAATGGCACAAGTAGCAGGAATAGAAATAAGACGAAAATGTAGTTTTTCACAAGGGTCTCCTATTGCCTTGGTGGGAGCGATTCACAATCACTTGTAGTAGATGAAGAGTTTTCCTGTCAAATATTACGAGGGACTAAAGGGCATTTATGGTAGATTTTAGAATTACGTGGACCTTGTGACATGTAAGCGGGCACCCACAAGGGGTGCCCCTACACGGTGTCTAACATTTTGACCTTCCGATTCACTCTCTCTTAAGTCGTCCCCAGAGCGTAGTAAGCTTGGCAGTCGGCTCAACAGCGAGACTCACGGGTTCTTCACCTTCATAAATCAGCAAATCATCCACATAACCCCGAGCAGTCATCGCCCAAGCAAGAAAAATGAACCATTTGGGGCGGGGCGCGAGTGCAGCATCCTGAAACGGTAGATTTCTTTTCGGTTGTGAAGCCAGAGCGGCTTCTCTACTGTCTCCAGTGTAAAAATCAAACAGATTTTTCTCAAAATTGGAGACAATCCGGACGTAGTTCCACCTATTAACAGGGAAGTCTATTATCTTCCGCCACGGATTTCCGTGATGGACATGGCAACGAGCAATACTTCCGTGCCAGTCAACATAAGGTCCTCCAGCATCATTATCAAATGGTTCCTCCGCAGAATGAACACTGATAGCGAAAGATTGCTTCCCTCTCTCAATATAGACCCAAAATTCAACCGAAACGATAGACTCGTCAGTTTCTAATTTGTAAGGCAGCATGCGAAGTCTTCCCTGCTCCTTGAAGAAAATCGCGAGCGATTTTTTACCGGTTTTGACGTTATCAATAGAGACTTGAAACGTATCTTCTTTTTCGCCTACAGCGTGATCTTCAAATCCGGTTTGTTTGAGTATTTTCTGAGCAGGCACACTCCTCACGCAAATGAAACCTAAAAGGACAGTTCCAACAACGACAAGATATTGGATAGAACATCGCTTCGCTACGCCAGCGACTCGTTTTGCTATCCGAACGATTTTTACTTCATTCATATACTCCAGTCTCTCCTTTGAAAATTTTGTCTAAATTTTATCAAGCGGGAAACGGAGTACACCACGACCGAGCGTTCCGACATAAAGCGTGTTATTATCAACAGTAAAGGAGATGATCGGGCTTGGAACTTCCGGCGTAACTTGTTCCCATGTGCTCGAATTCTCCTTCAATGCATACACCTGTCGTTCCGTTGCGCCATAGACGGTTGCGCCGTCCACCGCAAATTTCTCTATGACAACCGGCGTGCCTTCCGCATCGGTTACCTTATGCCAACGCGTCCCATCGCTTGAATATGCGACACCTTTATCTGTTGCTACGTAAACAGTTGACCCAGCGAAGACGACTGTGTTGTAAGCGGCAACAGAAAATGGGAGATCTGCGGTGACATCATTCCAGGTATCCCCTTCATCAAACGACTGCATGAGGTGTCCATCCTGTTTGCCAACATAGAGGGTTTTACCGGACACCGCGAGTTTGACACCGAGAGAGTGAATAAGATCAGTCGCCTCAGCGTGCTCAGCAGAATAGAGGTTAGAAAGAGAGGGGGGTTCGGCTTCATCTTTTAACCCGGTGTCGAACCAGGCAGTCATACCGGGTTTCCATCTGAAAAGTCGCTGCAGGTATTCAACATAGTAAGTATCACTGCTAACGGCAAAGTCACCAAAAAACGACATCATACCAGCTGTGGGTTGTTCCTGAAGTGCCTTATTGAGTGCTTCATTTTTTAGCCGCTGAAGATTGACGTTATTCTTAAGTGCCTCATTCAATTGGTCAGGATTGATCTCCTTGAGTGCCCCAATTAACTGGTTAGAATCAAGATCTTCAATCTCTTGCTTACTCTTATCTGTAACCGCTTCCAGCAGGGTCTTCATCAGTTCTTCGGTCATTGGTATCTCTACTGATGTCCGGACCGTATTACCTGGCCCGACTTTCCCAAAAGCAGGCATGTCAGGGATAAACTTTGGGATAGTGTCCTCGGTGGATAGCCGAGCTATGGGTGAAGGTGAATTCATATGATTACCCCTCTTTACATAGAGAATACCGTCAAATGCCTTAATAATAACACCGTGGTCAATACCACCGGGGAGCGGTGTCCACGACTCACCACTGTCTACTGAGGTGACGAATCCAGTCATTGAATTTGCGTAGAGCTTACCCTTAATAGCGATCAATGTCGGAACGGTAGTGTCCACGAATCCAGTATTAAACTGATGCCACGATTTACCGGCATCGGTTGTCCGCTGAACCCCAGGCGGGACACCTCTATAGAAGGTGTTCTTATCTAACATCAGCACAGGTGGGGCGATATTGTAATCTGATCCCAGCTTTAAATCTAAGGAATTCCAGGTCTCTCCGGTGTTTATAGAGTAGAAAAGTTCTCTGTTCGCGTCTACCACCATCACCTTTTCTGCTGCTGCGACTATCTTGATTTTCGAGAACATCTCCAGATCGACTCCAAATCCAACAGGAAACCCACGCTTCCTCTTTTTCTTTGTCTCATTCTCTAACCTCTTCCATGGATCTATAGAATACCAAGAATCACCTGAATCTGTTGAACGGTAAAGCGACCACCATGCGTTATTGTCCATTCCTGATTTGGATCGCATCTCTGCATCTCCAGCTGCAGCATAAAGCCGGTGCTCTGCAACTATCAAGGCATAGATAGTCGGTTTCTCCATGCTCACCCCTTCTGGACGAATGTACACTCTTTCCCATGTCCCAGCACCAAGGCGATAGAGTCCGTTATCGGTGCCAGCAAATACGGTGTTCTCAACGGCAGCGAGCGCGTGAATCCTCTTGGCATCCAATCCATCTTTCAGAGATATCCACGATGCGCCCCTATCTTGGGAATGATAAACTCCTTCAGTAAGCCCAAGATAAAAGCCTGCGTCGGTTATCACTAACCCTGCTGGCGCGCCTTTTGGATGGCTGCCGAGCGAGTTCCATGTGCTACCACTATCGGTAGAAGTTAATATTTCCGTATCGGTAGCGACATAAAGCGTATCGTTGTGCTCTACCATTTGCCCCCCGCTCGTTAGCCAATCTTGCACGCTGCGTGAGGTTTCCATTTCGGCACTAACAAGTTTCCATGCGCGCTGATCGTCCGACAATTTATAAAGACTGGTCGGTGTTCCCGCATAAATGTCCCCACCCGTTGTCGTAAAGAGGGTATTGACCGCGGCTCCCTCCGGTCCTTTTGTCTGTATCCATTGCGGTTTAGGCGTTGAAACTTCTGTTTCGTCAACGAGTGCTGCAGCGAAGAGGGGCGCGTCGGGTTTCTGACCGGCACCGGGGTTTTTACCGGGGGTAGCCGAACGACCCGCCTGATTCCGAATTGCGGGTTTCGCTGGTGAATCTAATACAAACGCTGCTTCAATAATCTCAACCGTCCGTTCCGATGTGGCGTTTAAACTGTATGGTCTCTGAAAGCGGGAGAGGTATTGTGTACCAACACCCATCAGTAGGAAAATCAGAACCGCTGAGGCGGCAGAAAGCAACCAAGGTCCCATCGGCTTATTTGCAGTAGGTGCGGTGGGGGCAATACGCGAGATTTCACGCATGATATTCTCTGTTAGGTTAGTGGGCAGTTGGAAGCTGCCAAGGTTTTGTCGAATCATATTTTCTTCCTTCTTTAGGCGGTTTCGTGCGCGGCTAAGCCGGCTTTTAACGGTATTTGGAGAGACACCGAGAAATTCGCTGATGGTTTTGATTGTCATTTCACCGAGGTAATGGAGCGTCATCACTGTCCTTTCACTCTCAGGCAGTTTTTGGAGCAGTTCCTTGACGACTTCACGACGCGTCTCATCGGCTTCGGCTTCCTGTTTCTGGGCTACATATCGAGAGTATGACGCTCGATTCACCTCATTCATATCAGTGACCTCCAAGGATTGTTCCGGTAAGGATTTCTTTTGGAACCAGTCAGAACACAAGCGCGCCGCGATGACATAAAGCCATCCTCCAAACAAATTGTGATTTTTTAATGTTTCGAGTTTTTGGTATGCCCTGAGAAACGCGTCCTGCGTGATTTCCTGAGCGATGTGAAAATCACCGATTTTTCGCCACACGAGGGCATGCACACCCTTCTGATACTTGTTGACGAGAAGAGCGAACGCCTCTTGATCGCCTTGGAGTACCTGTTGAATGAGTTGTGCATCTTTCTGTTCCATTGCGAGCTCCTTTGGAATCCTAACATCTTTTAATTTAAGTGACAGGTTTTAGATATTAAAAGGTTGCATTATTTAACGATATTTTCAGAAAGAGGGTTTATGCGAATGAAAAGGCGCGCTTGGCAGCGCGCCTACGGTAATTTATTGGCAAAGTCTGGTGCGGTTAGGAGGGAAACACTCCAGCAAAACACCGCACCATAGGTGTCAATTTGAGAAAAACTGTATCATGGCATGTAGGTTGGGTTGAACGGATACCACCAAAACCCTGAAGAACAATAGAAAAATGAACATGGTCGATATGTGTTACGTCAAACACAAACCGAGTGAAACCCAACATTTTTGTGGAAACCACCGAGACAATGACGGTATGAAGTTGGGTTTCACTCGGTTCTTGATTACATACGACAACACACCGGATTTGAGAGGTATTTGGGGAACACATCAGTCTTCTGAGTTCCGTTCAACCCAACCTACTGCTTTGCCAACCTTTCGCTAATTGAATCCGAGCGTGTAACGCTTCATAGAAGTCGCCTCACGCACCTCTATGCTTTCTACACTTGCCTCAAAACCTAAGTCTTCAACAGCCTCGATTAATGCTGCCTTCACACGGTTTGAAATTACATCACTTACGCCATTAGCAGGATCTGCACCAGCGAGTGCCTGCACGACAACAATAAAGTACTTCGGTTCATCGGGTTTCAGATGCCAACCTATTTTATTCTCCAAAACAGGCTTGGTTGGTTCATCTGTCTCTTTTTTAAACGAAACCTCATTCGTAGAAGGCGTATATTTTACCGAAACTTGTGCTTCATTTCTCAACTTACCAAATGGTAGCGTTGCTTTCACTACCTTGTAGGTAGCATCTTCGATAACCAGATTATCAATTTTCTGCAACGAACTCATAACACTGAAAGCAGATGTAACTCGCGTCATACCGGTAACCGATAACGTGATGTCAAACCCCGTTTTGCCGAATTCTTCAGTAGTACACCCGAACTTAAAAACCAGCGACACAGCAAATAAAATAAATAAACAAATAAGTAACCATTTTATCTGACGCATCTCAATTTCCTCCACATTTTATAGTAAAATCTACAGTCCACACTACTCGTCAAGCGTGAAACGTAGCACACCACTGCTGGAAGTTCCAACATAAAGCGTGTTGCCATCAACATCAAACGACAAGACAGTATCAGGGATTTCAGGTGTAACTCGTTTCCACATGTCAGAATTTTCTTTCAACTGATACACGTATTGTCCGGATGTCCCATATACCTTCGTGCCATCTACCACAATTTTTTCAATAACAAGTGGGCTGCCTTCAATGTCAACTGCCTCGTGCCATTGGGTTCCATCGCTTGAATAAGCGACCCCTTTATCGGTTGCTACATAAACAGTTGATCCCGCAAAGGCAATTGCCTTGAACTTCTCCACAGGAAACGGAAGGTCTGCGGTGGCATCGTTCCAAGTCTCCCCCTCATCAAATGATTGAGAGAGATGTCCATCTCTTTTTCCAACGTAAACGGTTTTACTTGCAACCGCGAGTTTGAAACCCATAGAATTAAAAACATCACTAAAAAGAGAAGTACCCGCCGAATAGTCAAAAGGGGTGGACATTAAAGATGAAATAAAATTTTCGCCTTTATCTACTAACCCGGTGTCATACCAGGCATCTGTACCAGATTTCCATCTGAAGAGTCTCTGCTTGTATTCAACATAATACGTTTCGTCGCTGACAGAAAAATTTCCGAATATTGATGTCATAGCGTTTCCAATTGACTCTTGGACCATCTGATGCGCTGCTTTACTTGCCTCCTCAATATCCTTAGTATCGAGAATCTCACCGCTCTCAAGGTCTTGGTTAGCTATATCCTTGAGTACATCGCGTGCTGCCTTCTCGTTTTTTCGGTTTAACCGATCCGTTAGTTCATTATTCAGCGGATCAACTTTTTCAAAAATCTTAGGGATCCCAGGAATAGGAATAAATTTGTCACCCTCTGTAGATAAACGCAGAATCTGAGGTTTTATGACTGCCATCCCCTTCATATAGAGCGCATCGTCAAATCTCCGAAAAACCGATATACCTCCCATAGGCGGAGCATCAACGGTAAATGGTGTCCAAGACTCACCACCGTCAGTCGAGGTGACAAGTCCGTCCATTTCAGAGGCGTAGAGTTTACCGTTAATAGAGAATAGATCCATAACGGTAGTCCCAGCGAGTCCTGTATTAAGTTGATGCCACGATTCGCCTGCGTCAGTTGTGCGATAGACTCCAGTTTGGCTGCCTCTGTAGAAGGTATCTGCGTCCAACATCACAATTGGTGGCGATATATTGTTCATTCCAGCAGACCTATCCTTTAAATCTAAGGAGGTCCACGTCTCGCCAGCATTAACTGAATAGAAAAGTTCACGTGGATGCGCTAACATAACTTTAGCGCCAGACGTGATTATTTTGAAATTTGAATAGGTAAAATCAACAGGCGTTGAATTGGCACCCTTCGGGGGAAATAGAGTTGAAATTCCGCCCTTCGGCTTTCTCTCATTTTCTGTCCTTTTTCTTGGATTTATAGCATACCACGTATTACCCAAATCGGTTGAGCGATAAACTGACCACCAGTTATCGCCTGTCATTATCGCTTTGCCTTGGGTGCCGATCTCATTTGTAAATTCCCAACCCGCGGCAACATAGAGACGGTGTTCAGAGGCTGCTAAGGCGTGGACGGTCAGTTTTTGCCCGCGTTTATCTGCAGGACCCACTGACAACTGTTCCCACGCCTCAGCATTGCGGCGATAGAGGCCGGTATCGGTGCCGACAAATACAGTGTTTTCAACGGAGACAAGTCCGCGAATCTTCTCGGTTTCTAAGCCATCTTTCAATGATACCCACGCTGTCTGATTATCTTCGGAAAAGAAAATATCTTCAATAAACGCGATATAAAACCCCGCATCGGTGACCGCCAAGCCTCTGGGGGCTCCTTCTGAATGGGTACCCAGCGAATTCCACGTCTCACCTCTATCTGTGGAAGCTAATACTTCGGTATCGGTGGCAAGGTAGAGCATATCACCATGCTCCGTCATCTGTATCCCACCCGCTATCCAATCTTGGATACCGAGTGAACTGGCACTTCTTGCATTAACGAGTCTCCATGTGCGCGCATCGTCCGCGAGTTTATAGAGGCTGGTGGGTGTACCTGCGTAAATATCACCAGAAATTGTGGTAAAAAGGCCGTTAACAAGACCACCTTCCGGTCCCTTTGTTTGTATCCA
Source organism: Candidatus Poribacteria bacterium (assembly GCA_026702755.1). Classification (NCBI taxonomy): domain Bacteria; phylum Candidatus Poribacteria; species Candidatus Poribacteria bacterium. Next base: position 112,655 of record JAPPBX010000082.1, read on the forward strand.
CTGCGGTTTAGGTGTTGAAACTTCTGTTTCGTCAATTGCTGCGGCGAAGAGTCGAGCGTCGGGTTTTTGACCGGCACCGGGGTTTTTACCGGGGGTAGTCGAACGACCTGCCTGATTTCGCGCTGCAGGTTTCGCGGGTGAATCTAAGACAAAATTTGCCTCAATAATCTCAACTGTCCGTTCCGATGTCGCATTCAAATCGTAAGGTCTCTGGAAGCGGGAGAGGTATTGTGTACCAACACCCATCAGTAACAAAACTAAAACAGCCGAAGCGGCAGAAAGTGCCCAAGGAATCACCGGTTTATTCGTAGCAGGTGCGGTCGGAGTCATACGTGAGATTTCTCGCATGATGTTTTCTGCTAATTGTGAAGGTAATTGGAAACTACCAAGGTTTTGTCGAATCATGTCTTCCTCCTTCTTTAGACGATTTCGTGCGCGGTTGAGTCGGCTCTTGACGGTATTCGGCGAAACACCGAGGAACTCACTGATGGTCTTGATCGTCATTTCTCCAAGATAATGCAGTGTCATCACTGTGCGTTCGCTTTCTGGCAGTTTTTGGAGCAATTTCTTGACGACTTCACGACGTGCCTCATCCGCTTCCGCCGCCTGCTTGCCTGCTATGTATCGAGAATATGACACTTGATTCACCTCGCTTGCATCAGTAATTTCCAAGGATTGCTCCGGCGGGGGATTCTTTCGGAGCCAGTCGAGACACAAGTTTGACGCGATGACATAAAGCCAGCCACCAAACGACTCATAGCTTTTCAAGGTTCCGAGTTTCTGGTATGCCTTGAGAAACGCGTCCTGTGCAATCTCTTGTGCAATGTGAAAGTCCCCGACTTTCCGCCACGCCAGCGCGTGAACACCTTTCTGATATTTGTTGACCAACGGCGAAAACGCGTCCTGGTCCCCCTCTAATATCCGTTGAATGAGTTTGGCATCTTTCTGTTCCATTACAAGCCCCTCCGAAATCGCCTCGCCTATCTTTTGTTAAAAGTGACGAATTCTGAGTATTAAAAGGTTGCATTATTTTTCGGATAGGGAATCAGGGTCAGGAAAGTGACACTAATAGAAACGATTAAAGGAGAGGAGAACGGCGTAACAGCAATTTTGGGAGGGTGGAAAACAATTCTATATGTATAATCTCCTGACAAGGGTAGGGAGGCTCCCATTCGTTACTGAAAGGGGGCATAAGAGGGTTGGGTGTTTAGAACTGTTTCAACTCTCCCCATGTTGTCGCGAGTTTTCCTTGAGGCGTTACGACGAACCCACCGCTGTTCGGAATGCTATCGCCGGTGACGGTGATATTATCAAAGCGCGCCGTATAATTCGCAAGACCGAAACCCACACCACCCGTCCGAAAGTCAGGAAAGTCCTTAAAAGCCGCAACTTCTCTGAAAATCTGGAGTTTCGTAGGTTCCATAACCTGCTCCCGATTAATCCAAAAGGTGAAACTATCGCTTTGGACCCTTAATTTTAAATGTGACCATTTGTTCAACTTTAAGAGTGGATGTAGAGCATCGTGGAGAGGTGCGAATGACACGCCGTGTAAATTGCCTACTACACAACCTATTCGTGGTTTGTGAACCGGAGGCTCATCACCGATTATAACCACTGGGTCCTCAACACTGCAGTAAACTACCCATGTCCCCTTAACCCGTGCAGCAATTGAGATACTGGAAATACCGTGTTTCTTAAGCGGCTTGACATCAAACTCAACGGTGTAGTCTTCCCATGTGTCATCTCCGGTCGTAAGTAAACGTTCAAACGTTTCACGGCTTACGGCGTGCAGTTCATTGTCAACAATTTCCCAAGAACCAGGAGCTTTATTCAACTGTACGAGTTCCTTCCATCCTTCCAGATCACCATCACCAAAGGTTTCTACAAACGTCCCTGCCCAGACAGAACAGGTAAAGAGAAAAAGGATTGCTACAATAGACACAAATTTCATAATCATTTTCCTTTCGATTTAGAGCAATTTCTTTTCCCGCATCAAATTCAAGACGGCGGCTGTCATTTCATTGAATTGGTCAGGATTGTCCGCTAAACGGCTGGCAAGTTCAGCCTCAGGCATCCAGCGGACGGCACGTGTGCCATCGCCTTCCGTTAGTAAGCCCCCTTTAGCACGACAGCGAAAGTATACGCCCATGCCGTTGAAACCCTGTGTTGTCTGATAGACAGCAAAGGGTTCGAGACATTCTACTGTAGACTCCATACCTGAGTGCTTTACTGCTCGCCCTTCAATCTCCTCCACCTCCAATCCCGTTTCTTCACGTACTTCACGACGGAGTGCCGTCAGCAATGATTCGTGCGCCTCTACTGTTCCGCCAGGGAATTCTAAACTCTGTCGTTGACCGGGGCGGTCTCGCATTTGCACCACGTACTCGATGCCGTTTTCTCCTTCGCGCCAAAGGATAGCGCGAGCATTTACAAAGATCTGATGAGCGCGTGGAACTTCAATTGTCATTATCGTTTTCAAGCCTTTCTAACGTAAGAGGGTTTTGGTTAAATAATAACCTAAGTTGCTACCTTTGTAGCAGAATGTGTTAGATTGTGCTGGTTTTTGTAGCATAGACTGTTAGTCTGTGCTTCTGCGTGCGCAAACTGAAAGTTTACGCTACAAAGACACAGGTTTCATAACTAAAATCTTGACGGAATAGCAGGTGTTTTGCTTCGGTATTTCCGCAGAAACTTCGTCAACTGGGGGTAAAGCATCCCTCAATCAAATATCGGAACGGAAGAACTTCAGAAATGCCACCGTTGTAAACGCCAAAGCGAAAAAACCGAGTAAGAGCACATCCACCGCAGAGCGACGCAATGTGTCCGACAAAGAAGGCTCCGTCAGGGTTGGCGGCGGTGGTATTTTGTCTGTTTCGGATTCAGAAGAATCGTTCACCCGACGCAATATCTGCATAGCCTGTGCCATTGCATCGTCTGAAACTGCCCTGAAATACGAGTCATCAACTTGACTGTAGTACCGCTCACCCGTTTGGAAATAGTCGTCCCTTTTCAACTTACCCGTTTGTGTCAAGTTCATCGCAACATAAGTCAGAGAGGACGTTGGTACGATCCGAGAAAGTGTCTCTCCAACATGTTCTTGCCTCTCCTTCTCACGCTGATAGTCCCTGTCAATTTTTTCCGTTTGATTCTGGAACTCCTGTCGAAACTGCTCGTTAATCGGCTTTTTGATTTCATCCATTCTTTCGTCGTCTGAGCGCATCATAACAACACCGCCGCTACCCCCGACAGTTTTCGCCATTTTTTTGAAAATTTTTTCATCTCTATCTTTCGTCAGGTTGTTGCGAAGCACCGTTTTTTCCATATAAACAGCCTGCTGTGTCCGGGTAGGCGCGACGAGTTTAGCCACCACAAACGCACCGCGTGGCGCGATTAGCACGGCAAACACCCAAAACGTAAAAGCGACAATCAGCGCGGTCTTAGCGTTATCCAGATAGGTTGAAATGACCACGCCTATTGAAAAGAATACAGCAATATAGAGCAACGAGATAAGCGTCAGACCCAAAACAGGTAGCGCGACTTTGAGCTCACCGAGCGGAAAGCCTTGCCAGACCAGCAAGAGCAACCCTAACAGGAAAGACACTAAAAATGGAACGACAAACACAATGTATCCACCGATTAACTTGCTCCACAAGAACACATCTCGCGGAAGAGGGTTTGACAGGTTTATCCGAAGGGTGCCTGCCTCCCGCTCCCCTGCAACGGCATCGAACGTGAACAGAAGTGCCAGCAGACTGAAAACTGTCCCGACAATAAATAGGAAATCAAGATTTCCTAAGACATACGCAACGGATGCCTCAGAAACCCCTGCTGAACCTTGCCGGACCCCATTACGCGTCATTCCAAGATACGTCGGAAGTACATCCTCTAAACCGTTCGCAAAGACACTCAAAGGTGTAGGTTTAAGGAACAACTTGGAAACCTCCGTGTTCGGGTCCGACGCGTTCGGAGGATTTTCTTTCGCCTCTGTCTGTTCGCGTTTGATCGACTCTTGGTAGTCTACAAGGTTCTGGCTATACCTACGGTAATTGATCGAAAGGGTGAGCGGAACGAGCAAAAGGCACATTAACAGAAGCGCGACGAACCGGACGCTCAAAATGTGGTGCATAATCTCTTTTTGAATCAATGTCATTAGCATCGTAATTTCTCCTCTGTTTTTTTATTCTTAGAACCTATGCAGACAGGCGATAAATCGCCTTACTACAAACAGACATACCTTGAAGGACGTGTATTTCTCAAAGACAGTATGGTTCGTAGTCGCGCAATTTATTGCGCATTGCGTAAATCCTGATTATGTTAGATTTTACAATTATTTACACATTTTAAAGAGGCGAGGATACAATCCTCGCCAGCAGCGATGGAGGTCTTCGCTTCTATTTCGCCAAGCGATTTGGTTATTACTAACCACTTGTATTAAATATCGGAACGGAAGAATTTTAGGAACGCCACCGTAGTCAATACCACTGCGAAAAAACAGAGCAATAGGAGGTCCACCATTGATTGACGGAGCACCTCGCCTAAGGTCATAATTTCCAAAGAGGGTGGTTGTGTGATTGTAACGGTATCTTCTACCCTATGCATTCTCATAGAGATATGATCTACAACTTTGCTGAACCAATCCGTATCAAGCGCATCATAATAGCGATGACCCGCTTGAAAGTAATTGTCTCTTTTTGTCTTTCCGGTCTGGGTTAAATTTGTTGTGAGATAGATGAGCGAAGATGTCGGGGTGATTCGGGAAAGCGTTTCACCTACAGATTCTTGCCGCGCTTTGTCCCGTTTGTAACGGCGGTCTATTTCGTCAGCACTCTCCTTGAATTTCTGCCGAAATTCCTCTTCAACCGGTTGCACCTCTTTATCCACATCACTGATGCCCCCAGCAATAGTATTCGCTATCTGTTCATCAAAGGAAGGCTGCTGACGATCTTTCCAGAATTCTTGGTGTATCTTCGCTTTCTTTTCTTCAAGCTCTGAATTGAAATTCTCACGGAGAGCCGTCTTTTCAAGATAGACACTCTGCGATGTTTGGGTCGGCGCGATGAATTTCGCTGCGAGGAACCCAACACGCGGTGTAATGAGCACAGCGAACACCCAAACCGTAAATGCGATAATGAGTGCTGTCTTGGAATTATCTAAATAGGTAGAAATAACCGTTCCAATTGCGAAGAAAACCCCAATGTAGAGTAGCGAGACGACAGTTAGACTCACCACCCGTGGAAAAATTTCAGACTCACCAAGCGGAAAACCTTGCCAAACAAGCATCAGTAAACCGAATAGCAGTGATATCAAGAATGGAACGACGAACACTAAGTAACCACCGATCAGCTTACTCCATAGGAAGAGGTCGCGCGGCAAGGAATTTGATAGCGTAATCCGAAGTGTTCCGGCTTCTCTTTCCCCAGCAACAGCATCAAAAGTAAACAGAAGTGCAAGCAAACTGAAAACAGTACCTACAAGAAATAGAAGATCAAGATGTCCCAAAAGGTAAGAAAGAGAATCTGAAACCAAAGCTGGAGCACCTTGTGTAATTCCATTGCGCGTCATTCCAAGATAACTCGGCAGGGCATCCCCTAATCCGTTTGCGAAAACGCTCAGCGGTGTCGGCTTGAGGAAAAGTTTGGAAACTTCCAACTCCGGCTTCAGTTCCATCTTCGGGTTCATCTTTGCTTCCTCGATGTTTGCCAATTTAACGGCTTCTTGGTAATCAACAAGGTTCTGTTGATAATTTCGATAACCGATAGAAAGCGTAAGTGGAATAAGCAACACACACATCAGCAAGAGAGCGACGAACCGGACGCTCAAAATATGATGCATAATCTCTTTCTGAATCAATGTCATTAACATGGTGATTTCTCCTCTGTTTTTTATTTGTTAACCCGTTTGATTTTTTGTAAAAGGCGAGGTTAGAACCTCGCCAACGGAGCCGGAAAGACGGAATGGAACATCAAGGAGATACCAACACCGATAGCTGCTCAAGGATGTCCTGCCCCTCTTCCGTTTTAAGAAATTCTTCCCCAAGGTGCGATTGTAGTTGCGACTGTAGTTTTTCCTTAATCTGATCTTTCACCGACGCGGTCACTTGTTGTAGGATATTCATACCCATTTGTGTCTCAAGAATACCCTTTCCAAATTGTGCCTCCAGCTGTGGTTTAGTTTGCTCAAGGATACTAACCTCCATGCGATTGAGTACCTTCGGCAAGACCTTGAGGATCAAATCTTCGGTCGCTTCCTTAATTTCCTCTCTGACTGTTTGGGTCTTGAGAAAATTCTCTCCGTGTTGTGCCCGTAAGTCACGTAAAAAGTCAGATAAGGCAGAAAACTCTGTCTTGTTGCTATTATAGATAGTTCTTTGCGGTCCGTTTCGATAGAGTTTCCCAGCAACACTTAAGTTGAGTCGATGATGTTCACACCGAACGATGGGAGTCATATCACCTTCCTGCATCAACAGCCTTTCCTGATCCGCTTTTTTAGAAGGACGCATCTCATAGAGATAGCTACACGGCAGCGTTGGGTCTGACGCATCGTCGGTGAGAACGCCGGGAGTTCCTACTGTTGGATCTGCAGGGCAGATGAGCACTTCCTTCTCCAAATATTCTGGAGAAAGTTCGGAAAGCCATTGCGGATTTGTATGTGCAATAGAAACGCGATGCCATTGCGGATTTGTATCTGCATTAGAAGAGCGATTCGGTCCAATGACGACTCTCAAAGGCGGATCTTTATCTGCATTGGAATAATTCTCACGCGCCAGTTTTATCTGTCTCAAATTCTCTCGGCATGCCTCAATCCCTTTAGAATGCTTAGCGTCCTGTTGCACTATAGATGCTGCGAGTTCATAAGGATAAACAGCCGCCAAGAGGAATCGGTTTAGGCGAACCAATGCTTCTCCACTTTTTGGATTTTGGGCAATGAGTGTCTGCATCTGTTTATTGAATTCAATATCAGCGAATAGTTCGGGATCGTAGAGGGGACCCGCTTGAAGAAGCCGATTCAACTCTGCAAGCAGTGCCTTCTGCAGCTTCGGAGACGGATCGCTTGCGCCATCGTACCCAACTAACAGCCGCTGTATATCTTCGGACAACCGCGACGCAATCAATTTGGATACCGGTGCGCGTGTGTCTGCAAGTTTCACCGCCAAACTGCCCGGATCTTTAATCGCATCCATATCAAAGAGAAACTGATTTGTGCCTGCGTGGAGGGACAGTTGCATGCCCATCGCCATCAATACAGTTGCGAACAAAAGTGTTATCGTTTTGCCTTGTAAGTACAACCTGAGATAATGAATCTTTAATCGTTCAATCATTTTTAACATTTTTAAATCTCCTTTTTTATATTTTTTATAGGTTATTGGCTGTCGGCTATCAGTAGTCAGCAGTTGCCTTGTGCTGGTTATCCAATTTGCTATTCCCACAAGCACCTCTTTTCTGAAAACCGATAGCCGATGGCTGGTGACTAATTCAGCGTGAAACGTAGCACACCGCGATCCGTAGTTCCAACATAGAGTGTGTTACCATCAATAGCAAGCGAGCTAATCTCGCTCGGAACTTCCGGTGTGACCTGTTCCCATCTGCTTGAATTCTCTTTCAATTGATATATCTGTTGCTGAGTTGCGCCGTAGACCGTTGTGCCATCCACTGCCATTTTTTCTATCACAAGCGGTGTGCCTTCCGCATCGGTTGCCATGTGCCAGTGAGTCCCATCGCTTGAATACGTCACACCTTTATCGGTTGCCGCGTAAAGCGTTGGTCCGGCGAAGACGATAACCTTGAAGTGGGTAACAGAAAATGGGAGGTCTGTCGTGACATCGTTCCACGTGTCGCCTTCATCAAACGATTGAAGGAGGTGTCCATCCCGTTTGCCAACGTAAACATTTTTACCTGAAACTGCGATTTTGAAATCAAGGGAACCCTGATCTTGAATGTCAGCGATAGAATGAATAGACTCACCTGCATCCGCTAAGCCAGTATTGAACCATTCAGTCATACCGGCCTTCCACCTGAGGAGTTGCTGGTCATATTCCATATAGTAAGTACTACCGCTGACAGCGAAACTCCCCAAGTATGCCCGAAAGAGTTTAACGAGACCTTCCTCTACAGTCTCATTAGCAACTGTGCTGAGCATATCCATATCGAAATCTTCAGGTTTTAATCTCTTACCTTCTTCAATGTTTTCCTGAAGTTCATCTTGTCCGGGTTCCCAAAGGGCGTTTTTGAATGTTTCAAAGATCAGTTCTTCAAGGTCTATCGCCCCTAAAATTGGCATTCCGGGGACAGGCACTAACCCATTATCCTCAGCAGATACGCGGTAAAGTTGAGGCGATCCCCCGTTGACACCTTTGACATAGGGCACATCGTTAAATTTCATCATACTCGTGAGAATTTCAGGACCACCTAAAACAGGGGTCCACGATTCACCATCATCAAACGAGCCAACAAGTTTTCCCCATGTTTTTGCGTAAAGCATATTATTGGCATAGACCAACTTGTCTACGCCGGCCCTCACCAATCCTGTGTTAAACGGATGCCATGTTTTGCCTCCATCGGTCGTGCGTTGAATCCCCAATGGACTACTACTTTTGTAAAATGTGTTCGCATCCGATATGACAGCGGTGGAATCACCTCCTGTAGCTGCCGCTAAGACACGGGTGGCAGGACTTCCTATAGCTGCGTCACCTAAACCTAAAGATATCCATGTTTCCCCTGCATCACTTGAGTAATAACTCTCAACGCCATCTACGACTAAAAGTCTTTCTTGTGCTGCCACCATTTTGACGCTGGCAGTCTTTTCCATTTCTGAGTTGTCATCCACTGGTCGAGTGCCAGCACCAGTGGCAAAAGTAAATCCAGCGTTTTCCTCGGAATCGGAAGCTGTTTTTTTGGGGAAATCTATCGCTTGCCACGAATCTCCGAGGTCTGTTGAACGGTAAAGCGACAGATCGGTATTAGATTCCGACATTAACACGGAGATCGAAAGCTTCTTATTTTCAATCTCCTCTCCAACGGCAACATAGAGTCGGTGCTCAGCACTTGCCAATGCAAGGATATTCTCGACTTCACCTACGGGTAATTGCTCCCAGCCTTCCGAACTGTGGCGATAAAGCCCATTATCCGTCCCGACAAAGACAGTGTTTTCTATAGCGGTGATTGCCCGAATTTTCCTATCGGTTAGGTTTTCGTCGGTAAGAGATGTCCACGATTTACCGGCATCTACAGAGCGGAATACACCATCAACAAGTCCCAAGTACATTGTAATGTTGGCTTGCGCTCCAAGGGTCTCATCCGTTATAATAGTGCCAATCAATTGCCCTTCTGGACGTGTTCCCAATGAATTCCATGTGCTACCTCTATCTGCGGAAGCAAGGACTTCGGTATCGGAAACGACATAAAGGGTATCCTCATGTTCCATCATTTGCCACGATCCATTAATAGACATGTTCGTATTAGCAGATATCCACGCGCTTCTATCGTCTGTTAGTCTATAGAGATCCGCGCCTGCTTTGGCATAAACGTCGCCGTTAGATGCCATGAAGAGGTCGTTGACGACTCCTCCTTCGGGACCCTTAGTTTGGGTCCACTGCGGCTTCGGCGTTGAGACTTCTCTCATATCGACTGGCAGGGTGGCAAAAAGCGATTCGTCGGGTTTCTGACCCGCGCCGGGACTCTTACCAGGGATAGCTGAGCTTCCTGCCTGACTCCGAACTGCGGGCTTTGCTGGAGAGTCCACAACAAAAACCGCCTCAATAAGCTCAACCGTTGGTTCAGAGGTGGCACTCAGATTGTAGGGTTTTTGAAAACGGGAGAGGTACTGCGTGCCAACACCCATCATTAAGAAAATCAAGACAGCGGAGGCAGCAGAGATTGCTAACGGCGCGACCGGTTTACTCACAGCAGGTGGAACGGGTGCTATACGTGAGACTTCCTGCATAATGTTATCCGCTAAGCTATCAGGGAGTTGGAAGCTGCCGAGATTCTGCTGAATTACGTCGTCCTCTTTCCGCAAGCGGTTACGTGCGCGGCTGAGGCGGCTCTTGACGGTATTCTGGGAGACACCCAGAAACTCACTGATGGCTTTGATTGTCATTTCGCCGAGGTAGTGGAGCGTCATCACCGTCCGTTCACTTTCCGGTAATTTTTTGAGAAGCTCCTTGACAACCTCGCGGCGCGTTTCGTCGGCTTCGGCTTCCTGTTTTTCTGCTACATATTGAGAATACGACACTTTGTCCACCTCGTTTGAATCGGCAGTATCTAAGGATTCCATGGGTATGCGGTTTTTTCGGAGCCAATCAAGGCACTCGCGGGCGACGATAACGTAAAGCCATCCGCTAAACGCGTTAGGGTCCTTCAAGGTACGTAGTTGTCGGTACGCCTTGAGAAACGCGTCTTGCGTAAGTTCTTGTGCGATGTGAAAATCACCGATTTTCCGCCACGCCAACGCGTGAACCCCTTTTTGATATTTCTTGACCAAGGGACTGAATGCTTCCTGGTTCCCTTGTAATACTTGCTGAATGAGTTGCGCATCGCTCTGTTGCATTGCACGCCTCCTGCTGAATTATCACGTCTGTTGATTGAAGTGACGTAACTTAGATTTCAAAAGGTTGCATTATTTCTGAAAAGGCAAAAAATTGATCTCTGAAGGGAACGTTTCAAAAGACGCTTCCCAAGGTGTATTGTCTACACGATGCGCTGGCAGTTCAGAATTCGTTCCTATTTCAACGCTGCCGAAAGCAAGATAACCAATGCCGAAGAATAATAAAAAGACCAGGAATAGATTAATCATTAGAAAGCGCATGGTTTTCTCCTTTAAAGTGAAAGTTCGGTTCCGTTTGTGATCAACAATTTACCTGAAATTTAACATCCATTGATTGTAGTGACGTAACTTAGGTTTCAAAAGGTTGCATTATTTTAAAAAAGTTGGAGAATCAACCGCTTGTGTAAACATTTCTCCGTAATCATTACATCCATTGATTGTAGTGACGTAACTTAGATTTCAAAAGGTTGCATTATTTTAAAAGCCGTCAGCAATCAGATTATCATGTAGGTTGGGTTGAACGGCATTGAAAGGGCGGATGTTGGTGTTCCAAACACCCCCAAATCCAAGAGGCTGCCCTATACACTCAAGAACATAGTGAAACCCAACTTCATACTCTCAGAGTCGTGGCACTTGACAACAAAAGCGTTGGGTTTCACTCGGTCTCTGGTTGCAACCGCACCATAGGTGTCAATTTAGGGATATTTCGTTGTATTTTATAGGAATGTCCCTACAAATGCCGCCCCTACGGGGCTTGGGTTTTTTGGTTTTAACGCTGCTACACAGATGTCGTCCCTACGGGACTAAAGAGGGGTTCTGGCGTGTCAAAGTTTATGGCTAAAATCCGGCGCAGTTGGAAACAGCACCATAAGTGTCAATTTTAGAAAAAACAACCGTCGCAGTCCCAATCTGGTAGGTTCGGTTTCCTAACCGAACCGAGTTTTACACAAAAACCTCTTGAATCCCGTAGGGATGGTATCTGTGTAGAAAAACGCGACCTCACAGACCTAAGCCCCGTAGGGGCGGCATTTGGAGAGAGACTGTTGCAAAATCCTCGAAAAGTCCTTAAATTGACACCTATGGCGCAGTTGGGAAACCGAACCTACCGGACCTGGTGCTCAAGCAGTTGTTTTTTCTAAAATTGACACTTATGGTGCAATTTGCAACCGTACTGGATCTTAAGTAGAAACTGCGTATTCCCTAATCCCCTTCTTCAGTCCTGTAAGAATGCAATGTTTATAGCATATTTATGGAACCCATGTATGGTTAAAATAAAATAGGGGTGGTAAAACCACCCCTATTTAACATTTTTTAAATTACTGCGTAAGTCCTAAGTTCTTTGAAGCCTTGATGGCTCCCCACGTCACAGCCCTCTTATCTAACGGTTGCACTGGCAGTGAATCACCACCAACCCAACGTGGCGAAATAGGCAGACTATCCGGCAAAATAACTAAACGCCGAACTTGCTGCGACGCAAGCGAATAGATGTAGAGACCATTATTACCAAAACCTATATCCGCAGAAAAGACAAGATAGTCGCCATTCGGAGACCAATCTACTTGAAAGAACTGCCGCAAGCCGCGATTGGCTACTTCCAGCAGGTTTATCCCATTAGCATTCACAACAAATATACCTTCATGAAGGTGAGTGACCACTGGTTGGTGATTCCTCCCATCAACATCCGCAACAAATACACCTTCATGAACCGGTGTGTAGGCAATCTTTCTACCGTCCGGGGAGAAACTATAGAACGGGTAACGGCTTACGAAACCCGCACGTTCAGGGAATAGCGAGTGTTTCTTAGGTTTCTCTCGTCCACTGACATTCGACGCCCAGATCTCCTGAGGCTTGTCCATTGAAGCGAGATTGTAGAACACCGATTGCGCATCTGGTGCCCAGACAAAACCTATTGGATTCTTACCAATGGGGTGTGGTAACTTTCGTTTCCGTCGTCCATCCGGCGAAATTAGAAAGATTTCTGTGTCCACATCGCGTCCGCCTCTTATCTTTTGCTGACTGCCAGCATACACAATCCAACGTCCATCCGGAGACCAAGAAATATCCACGTAGGAATGGACTTGTAATATGATGGAACGAATTTTCTTACCCGTGCGAAGGTCTCGGATATGAAGAACATTACGGCGGTCAGGGTCGCTGTCTACCGCTGCCAAAAAGCGACCATCCGGCGAAGGTGTCGAAATACCCTCTTCCGCAATGCGCGTAGGTGTAGGGACTGTATCATTGGGACGTATCATGTAGGTGGTACTACGATAGGTGTAAACAATCACACCTTCTGCCCAGCAGAGCAGATTTGGGCAAATCCCCAATAGAAGAATTATTACCGAAAACAGAAAAGTCAAGCGATGCGTTTTCATTAGGAACCTCTCATTTCAAAAATAGCTGCACTAAGAGTCAAGGTTAAGGTGCGTTAGGATTTACGCGAGTTTCTGTTAAATCTTAAGGTCCGCCCACTGCTGGCGAGGTTTTAAACCTCGCCAGCAAAGAGGACTGCGTAAGTTCAGATTTATTAAATTCAAGTCAAATTTGGGTTTTAATCGGATAGCCCTGAAACTGCAGCAGTCTCGCTGTCAAAACGTTCAAAGAGACTCACGAGTCGGCTCATAACAATCAGATTATTGATCTGTTTGCTGATATTGATGACACCGACGCGACCTTTCTTTCGTGCGACAGCGGCACGTGCTCCCATGAGCACACCAAGTCCTGTACTGTCAACCCGCTTGACGTGCTCCAAATTGATGAGGATACGGGGTGTCTCAGAAGTCTCTATCTGCGACGAGATTGCTTCCCATAATTCTGATGTTGAGGGTCCGATTATTTTTCCGTTCGGTTCCAAAATCGTGATCCCATTTTGCTGGCGAATTTTAGTCGTCATGATTTACTCCTTTTTTAAAGTGAAAGTTTCGTTTGATTTACAAGGAACAATTTAGTTGAAATTTAACATCCATTGATTAGAGTGACGTAACTTAGATTTCAAAAGGTTGCATTATTTTCAAAAAGGTGGGAATTAATCTCTGGTTGGTCGAAAAAAGGTGAGAAGAATCTGTGAATCCAGACTTATTTTTTAGAACTGATAGAGAATCGACTGCTGCAGGTCTTTGGGTCCAGGAATTTTTTCAGATCAAATTTATAGGGAAACCGAAGTACAAGACTCCAGTTTCCCTATGTTCTGTATGACAGTTACTCAGCCTATTTCGCTAAATTTTTCTTCACTAACTCGGCAACAGCTGTCTCAAGTGCGTTTCCACGGAGTTGAACCTTGCGAACGATTCCATCTCCATCAATCAGGAAGGTAGCTGGAATCCCTATAACGTTATACATCTTGGCGACAGTGCCGTTATCCAAAAACTGGGGCCAGGTAATATCCTGCTCTTCAATATACGAATCAAGGACTGCCTGTCCCTGATCTAAGCTGATACCGATAATCTCAAATTTCTGGTCTTTGTATTTATCGTAAACCTTTTTGAGATGTGGCATTTCTGCCTTACAAGGAACGCACCATGTTGCCCAGAAATCAAGTAGCACAACCTGTCCGCGGAATTTCTTCAGCGAGAGTTCTTGACCCTTTAGGTCTACCGCTTGGAAACCCATTGCGGGTTTGCCGATTTTTTCGCTATGGGAGACCCTCGGAGCATTTGAAGTATCCTGCTTTTCACTTTTCTTATCCGCTGATTTCATGCTAAACGGGATTTTGGTGTCACCCTTTCCATCGCGTTCGTACATTTTTGCAACCAACTTCAATTGCTCTAAATTATCCGTTATCTCCTTAATTTCATCAGCATACTTTTCCGGATCCATATCGGTTCGCATCTGTTTCATCATTTCCATAAAATGGGTGATATCCGAAACCGTTGCTCCCCCTTCACTCCCCATACGAAAGAAAAGTTCTACCCATTCTTTTGCAAGGGGATGACCCTTGTAGGCTATTGCGGCACCAGTTTCAAGCTCCTTGCGTGCAGCGTCTGGATCGGTGGCGAGCAGCTCGTAAAATTTCTCCATGTGCTGACTGAGAATTTGTGCTTCCTTCTCAGCGTCAGACAATTCCGCTTCAGATCCAGAAGTGCTCTCTTGTGCGTCGGAAGTTGTCCCGTCAGCCACCAGCGGTTTAGCACCAGCAGCTTCGATGTGTTCAGCAAATCCCGTATAATGTTCAAGCGCATCTCGGTGGTGTTGTATCTCCTTGGCATACTTTTCTGGGTCCACAGCAGTTAGCATTTCGAGTCCGAGTTCATATACACGTATAAGATCCGGAATTATTTCCCATGGGTTCTCGATTTTATCTTGTCCCGTTTCGTCTAGACTGATTCGGTGAAAGACTTGGTAGCAGTGTTCTACCCACTCTTCGGTAAGTGAGTGTTTGTTGAACAGTTCCTTAGCAACGCGATCAAGTTCGACGCGTGCGGCTTCAGGATCTGTCTTGAGGAGTTTATAAAATGTTTCAAAATGTGCCTCCCAAGATGCACCGTTTTCATCGTGACCGTGTGATTCAGCGTCAGTTCCAGTATCGCTGAAAGCGAGATAACCGATGCCGAATAGGAACATACAGACCAGGAATAGGTTGATCATTACAAAACGCATTTTTTTCTCCTTTAAAATAGAGCCTACGTTAAATTCGCAAGCGGTAATTTGCTAAAATTTTGAATCCGTTGACTTAATTTATAAGTGACACATTTCAGCGGTCAAAAGGTTGCATTATTTTCAAAAATAGGATTGAGATCAGAAGTTTGTCGTAAAAATAGAGGGTATAATTGCAATTTTCTTTTATACTTCTTGAAATATGTGTTATAATTTGTATACACACTTTTGGCATAGGTCAAAACTTGCTATACAAAAGTTGGAACCACGACATGCTCAATTGGGAGGCATAGCATGGAACACCATATAACAGATGAACAGTGGGAACATTTTTCGGAAAACGGCTACGTGCGCATTGGACAAGTCGCAACGGATACCGAACTCGAAAAACTGCAGCAGCAGATGGATGACATCATGCTCGGCAAAGCCCCGTTGGATTATGACCAAATCATGATGCAACTTGACCGGGAACCCGGCAAAAACTCGCCTGGACCGCAATCTAAAGGGCATAAAGGGGCAACGTTGTTGTACCGGAAAATCCAGAACCTCGAACTCGATCCGATTTTTTTAGAGTATCTCCAGAAACCGATTTTTGAAGAGGTCTGCACGAAAATCTACGGAGATGGGACTCCCGTCGCCTGCTTCCGGGCAATGTTTATGAATAAACCTGCGCATGAAGGCACTCAGCTCACGTGGCATCAAGACAGGTGGAGGGATCTCGACCGCGACCCACAGATTACGATTTATACGGCTTTGGATCCAGCAATGATTGAGAACGGCTGTGTACATATCATTCCGAAGTCCCATAGTAGGCTCATCAACCCTGAAAACGGCTCTGGTTTTCTAACGCAGGAACACATTGATGACATCGTCGCGAAGGCTACACCGCTACCGATGGAATTGAAAGCAGGAGAAGTGGTACTCCTCCATAATTGGATGCTGCACAGTTCCGGTACGAACGACACGGATATTCCACGGCGTGCGTTCAGTGTCTGCTATATGCATGGCGAGACGCAGTCGCATCATGGGCATAACTTTACGCGAGTTTTCGGCGATGGTGCAATCAGCGTCGATGATTTATCGAAATCTACGTTTGAAAGCCCAATCGTTTAGGTTTCGGAGCAGCCAGCAATCAGCAATCGGCAATCAGTAAAGCGTTCCTCGTTAATCGACAACCTCTTCTACTGATCGCTGAAAGGATTTTGAAAAAATCCGCCCTGACTGCTGACAACTACTAAACAAGGAGAAAAATATGGCGAAAATTCGACTTGCCATGATTGGGTGTGGCGGAAACTCCTCAGGTCACGCCAGACGCATGAATGAAAATCCCGACGTGCAAATCGTCGGAACGTGTGATGTGAATACTGACATCGCCAGCGGTTATATTGATCGGAACCTGTCTGACCTCAGTCCACGCCCGGGTGCGTATGATGACATCGGTGCGATGCTGAAAGAAACCTCACCGGATGCTGTGGTGATCTCTACACCGCACACACTCCATTTTGAACAGGGCATGCAAGCACTCGAAGCAGGTTGCCATGTTCTGATGGAGAAACCGATGGTCACGTCTTCCAAAGATGCGTATACCATAGCAGAGAAGGTTGAAGAGACTGGGCTGACCCTTACGATCGGCTACAATACGCCTTGCACGCCCAACTTCTATTATACCAGAGAAATCATCCGCAGTGGGGAATTCGGCAAGCTGGAATTAGTGATCGGTTATATTACGCAAGGCTGGAAAGGTGGTACAACGGGAACATGGCGACAAAATCCGAAACTCTCCGGTGGTGGACAAGCGTACGATAGTGGCGCGCACCTCTTGAACAGTCTCTGCTGGGCAGTCGAGTCGAAAGTCGCTGAAGTCTATGCCTATACGGATAACCAGGACCGGGATGTCGACATCAATTCCTCGATTAACGTTAAGTTTGAAAACGGTGTGCTCGCTGCAATGGCAGTAAGTGGCAATTGCCCAAGCCCGGGTGGTACACACATGGCGTTAGTCTTTGAGAACGGCAGAATTGAGGTAGACGGCTGGGGTGGTGGTTGGATTCGCGTCTGGAAAGGTGGAGAAGCGTTAGACCCACCTCCGATTTCAGACGATATGTCCGCCGGTAGCCCTGATGACAACTTCATTGATACGCTTTTAGGCAGAGCGGAACCGCGGACAAGTCCAATGAACGGGATTATTCAATCCGAATTGATGGATCTCATCTACGAATCCGCGGAGACAGGTGTCCCGGCACGTCCAGAACGCTAAAACTACAAGCGCGGTTTTTCAGCCGCGCTCACCACATTCAATTAAAAGGAGGAATTAAAATGGAGTTTACTGTTAATTTAACAACAGAACAGATCATTGATTTTATCCAGCAGATTCCACCTGAAGAGAAAATTGCGGTACTCACCACGCTTGCAGAACAGGCACACGCTGAACATGCCGAACAGATAAAGTATGGCGAAGCAAAGGTACGTAAAATATGCGCAGCGCGAGGATTAGATTGGAACGCGATGACTGAAGATGAACGAATAGATTTTATTGACGATCTCGTTCATGAGGACAGGGAATGCAACCAATAGTCGTTTACGACACAAATATCTTGATATCCGGCATGGTGTGGGGTGGAACTCCTTATGATTGTATCAAACTCGCAATGACAGATAGAATTGAAGGCGTAACCTGTGCTGAAATAATTGATGAATTTGCCGAAAAGTTAACCACCAAACTTGAATATTCCGAGTTCCGAACCTCAAGAATCGTTACCAGACTCCTTGGTTTCCTCCGAATGGTCAAAATTAAAAATAAACTTGAAGGTATCACCAGAGATCCTGATGATGATAAAGTAATAGAATGTGCTGTTGTCGGTGGTGCTACTCACATTGTTACCGGTGACAAGAGACACTTGTTACCACTGCAGAACTATCAGGGCATTCATATTGTAGCAGCGGCTGATTTTCTTCGACAGTTTGGATAACACTGTCCGAATTGCGGAGACATCTCTTATAGTTATACTTCTAACGTCGCGCCTTCGGGACGTGGTGCTGTCGGTCGGATAGGCATCTTCTGGTAGGAACGATACGCGAGTCCTGCCAAATGTGGTGTCTCAATTCGGACGTGTCCTTCCGCTCGCGAGTGCATGAGCGCATCAAGAACACCCGTCACGAGCAGCGTCCGTTCTACCGGATACTGCGGTTCATTCGTCACGAACATCTCTTCAATATTGAGACTCAAATAACTAAAATGAGCGTGCGGGGGTCCGTTCTGTAAGTACACCTCTGTGGCATACTGCGTATCCTCCGATTTTGCTGCATACGCGAAATCAGAGATGTAACCGTTCAACATCAACACTGCAGAGTGAAACCCATCGCTATGTTCCAACAGAAACGCCGCTGGATTCGGACACCTTTCCGTGAACGTGCTATCTGGACGATTTTCAATCTGAGCACACGCGACCTCGGCTAATTCCGTAGACCATCTTCCAGACGCACCTGCCTCCCAGACCGATTCTCCTTCCAGACACTGAATTGCCACGATCCCCGACTCGCCGCCTTGCCGACGTTCAATCATACATTGCAACGTCTCAAGCGCATGGAACCCATAGGACTCCACACCACCATAGCCAATGCCGACAGCCGAATCCAACTCAGTATCAAGCGGATGTTCTAAAAACGGTTTCCGCCAACCGAGCGGTAGCGAAGAACCCGCCATGAACGGCACATCAAGTGCTTTCGCTCGCTCATACATCCAAAGTGCATCTGCCCAATTGTAGGAGAGGTGTTTATCGCAGAAAACTGGCACCGACCTACTGCTTGACGCAAAGACACCGCAAATCTGCTCAAACATATAGCGGCGCGGATACATGTGCTGTTCAAACTCGTTATAGGGATAGTCACCGTGCTCACCAATTAATATCACACCATCGACAGCCAGTTCATTCCCACCGAGAGTCAACGCCTGTCGGATACTCGGGTAGATAGGAACGTTGTGTTCCGCCGCCAAACCAACGCCGATGTCCCGATCATCTACCTGATCCAGATAGATAGACACTAACTCGACACGAGGCATCTGATGTCCCGTATCTGTTGGGAAACCCTTCATGTATTTCGTAGCGATTACATCCGCATGCGAGTGCTGGAAATAGGTCGTAATGATTGCAGCAATTTTTTTCGGTGTCGCCATCTGATTCTCCTGTTTACCTATCTAACCCAAGGAGGCAGGGTAGGCACAAGACCTACCCCTACGGGTTTTCTATAGACATATAAACGTCCAAAATCTATTAGGTAGTAACTCAGGTTATCTAACGATTTCGGTGCCGATTCCACCCTCTGTGAAGATTTCAAGCAATAGAGAGTGTGGAATTCTTCCATCAATAATATGCGTTTTGTAAACGCCGCCCATGAGTGCCGTTGTGCAGGCATCCACTTTAGGGAGCATGCCGCCTGCGATGAAACCTTCGTCGATTAGCTGATCCACTTTTCTTATATGGATCGTTGACATCAGCGACGCGGTATCCGAGAGGTCCCGGAGAATGCCACGCGTATCGGTCAGCAGAATTAATTTCTCTGCTTGGAATGCGGATGCGATCTCACCAGCCATCGTATCGGCGTTAATGTTATAAGTTTGTCCATCAACACCAACACCAATTGGTGCGATAACAGGGATATAATCGGCGTTGTCAAGTGTAGTGATCGACTCGGTGTTAACGCCGATAATTTTCCCAACGTATCCCAAGTCAATATCGATTTGATGTCCGTCTTCATCGGTAACCTGTGTTTCCTGTTTCTCCGCGAGAATTAGGTTCGCGTCCTTTCCAGAAAGTCCAATCGCTTTTCCACCGTGTTGGTTGATACGCGCCACAATTTCTTTGTTGATTGATCCGAGCACCATCTCAGCGATTTCAACTGTTTCTGCGTCGGTTACACGCAGCCCCTGTACAAATTCCGGGACTTTCCCGACCTTGTCCATCCATTCGGTGATTCGGGGTCCGCCGCCGTGAACGATAATGGGTCGGATACCGACATATTTCATCAAAACGATGTCTTCCATGACGGAGTGGATAAGTGTCTCGTCCTCCATTGCGGCACCGCCATATTTGATAACAATGCGGCGGTCATAAAAACGGCGGATATAAGGTAAAGCCTCAATAAGAACTTCGGCAGTTCTGTTCATATCTGTTCGTTTTGCCCTCTATTTTTTTCTTTGAAAGTGGAGTATAATAATATATGATACGTGAAGCCTGTGGGTTTGTCAAATTAAAAGTAGTTGGCTGTCGGCAAGAATGGCTATTGGCTGTCGGCTGTCAGTGTCGCGATACGGAGATCGCTCCTACCCAGAAGGAGGGTCTCTGACCGATAGCCATAAAAGGAATAGTAGCATAATGCAAATATCAGCACAGATAACCCGATTCCACGGCGTGGACACTCCTTTTGAGGTTTGCGAGATGCCTGTGGTCGCCACTTCAAACGATGTTCTTGTTCGCGTCTCACTCTCAACCATTTGTGGTTCCGACCTTCATACCGTATCGGGACGCCGCGGTGCGGAAACGCCATGTATACTCGGACACGAAATTGTCGGTACTATTGCAGCACCCACACCGCTTCGTTCCGCAACCGGGGAAGCACTACGCGAAGGCGACCGGATTACGTGGGGTCTCACGACTGCCTGTGGTACATGTGACTACTGTGTGAATCGGAACCTCCCGCAGAAATGCGAAACGATGTTCAAATACGGACATGCCCGGAGTGAAGGTGCCACCGCTTTCTCAGGTGGTTTCGCCACACATATCCTTCTCCGTCCCGGAACAGCCATCTACCACCTTCCTGATGCTATGATGGATGAGGAAGCTGTCCCCATCAACTGCGCCCTTTCGACTGTGGTAAACGGCTTGACAAACATCGGCACACATGTCGGTGAGACCGCTGTCATTCATGGTGCTGGCATGTTGGGCATCTATGCAGCATGCTATCTGCGAGAAAAGGCATACGAGAACGTCGCCGTTGTGGATATCAACGAGAATCGTTTGCAGACCGCTAAAAGCTTCGGTGCGACACATACTTTTAATCCGGATAAGACATCTGTTGAAGAGATTGATGCGGCACTCAAAGAACTAACAGATGGGCGGGGTGCTGATCTCGGTGTCGAGGTCAGTGGCGCGACAATTGGAATTCCGAACCTAATTACCTGGTTAGCAATCGGTGGAAGATGTGTAACACTCGGCTATGTTTACCCAAACGCTGATATCTCTGTGGATGCCCATCAGATCGTCACGAAGTGTGTGACACTCCGAGGTATTCATAACTATCATCCTTCTGCGCTCGGCACCGCACTCCGCTTTGTCGAGGAAAGTCGGACGCGCTATCCGTTTGCAGAACTCATCGAGGAAACATATCAATTGGCGGATATCAACACTGCTTTTGAGCGCGCGATGCGTCAGGAAGCACTCCGCATCGCTATCGCGCCGTCTTTAGAGGGATAGAAGAAAATTACTCAATTAACGGAACAGCGAGATTATTTGGCAGGATTAATTGTTTGTCCGTTAAGAGGTAAAAACGCATTTCTTGTGGCCGCGTACCGATGTCAGGTATTCTTGCTCTAAAATGCATATTAATAAGGTACGCTGGAATTAAAACCTGTTTGTAAAGCACTTTGGTAGATTTACCCGGCATGAGGGTGCGTTTTTTATTTAGAACCATCGTAGGATAATTCGCGATGGTGTATTCAAAACGATCCAAGCGAAAAGAGTCAGGCTCGGGCAGAACTTCAAACAGATAGTCCTGAATTATCGGATGCATATCATCTTCAAACTGGTTTTTGAAAAGTTCCTTAGCCTCTTCAAGGTGTTGAACATCATCCTCTGTGTGGACGGGTATTGTTGTTCCTGCACAACTCATGAACATCAAGACAGCAATGCCAACGACGAAAAATATACGATATTTCATGTTACCCCCTGCGAAAGTCGTTTTGAGATAGTATAGCACAATTACCAAAAAAGAGCATTTGTTATGTCAGTGGATCCCAGTCAGCTGCCAGTGTCTATACCCTATAATGGGTAGGATTGGATGGAAACCTCCACTTATCAGGGGGCTTTAAGAGTCGGGAATCGGAGTTCCCTCCTACAGTTCTCCGTCAATCCAGCATCTTATTCCATCGGTACGAAGTGTAATTGCGCCCGCTTCGTCGGTTCGTAATAACACAGACCCACGCATCTGATACCGTGCAACCACATCTGGATGTGGAAACTGATACCGATTTCTTTGACCGAGTGAAAAGATCGCATAACGCGGTTGAACGGCATCCAAAAACGGTGCACTGCTTGATGTTCGACTCCCGTGATGCGGTACCTTCAGGATTTCCGAATGAAGATCCTGTCCAGACGCAATGAGTCGCGATTCTGCCTCCTTACCAATGTCTCCTGTGAACAGAATGTCTATCTCACCGTAAGTAATCTTCATCACGAGTGAATCGTCGTTGGCGTCTCTATCGAGTAAGTTGGTGGACGCAGCACTGATCGGATGCAATAGATTCAACGTGGCTGTCGGCGTAAGTTCAATCTTTCCAGCGGACGGAAACGAATACGGAATGTTGCGCATGTTGACAATTTCGTGTAGGCGTTGATGCGTCTGAGAAGCGAGTGGTATATCCGATATTCCGAGGACGCGGGCGACTTTGAAATGCTGTAAGATATATCCGAGTCCACCGCCGTGGTCAATGTCTGGATGTGTCAGCACAACCATGTCAAGTGTCCGAATACCGTGGAAGTCAAGATAGGGTTCAATAATCCGTTTACCCACGTCGTAGTCAACCTGCCGCCGTTTTCGTTCGTCGTAATATGACCGTCGGATACCACCATCAATCAACATCGCCCGATTGTCTGGAAACCTAACGATAGCAGCGTCGCCCTGTCCGACATCCAACGTTACGACTTCCAGTAGCCTGCCTCTCTCGTGGAACGCAGCATCCCAGACCCAGATTGCTATAACTGAGAGTCCTATCAGGCTTGCAATTCTCCATTGACGATAGACATCCCGCCAATACGTGATGCCTAAACAGATGGCAATATAGAGGATGAACAGACCCAACGTCGGTGGGGTTATTTTCATTACGCCCCCTGTCTGTCCAAATACACCGATGAGTGACAGAAAGACGGAAATAATAGTGTGGTTGAAGAACCCAAGCAGTTTGGCAAGTGGAATCCAGAGAAAGCCAACACATACCGATGCCATGCCCACGGCAACAATGAGCGACACAAGCCCAACTGCAAATGGACCCACGATAATACCGATCGGGTATGTCCGGAAGAAATGGTAGGCTATCAAGGGTCCCGTCCCAATCTGTGCTGCGAATGTCACGAGATAGGAAAGCATCAACCATTTAACCGCAGTGTTGCGGAATCTGGTTAGGATAGGATCACTGCTGTCTGCAGGTGAATCCTCTGATCCTTCCCACCATCGACGCAAAGGTTTCTCCATTTTCGGAACGAAATAGACGATTGAAGCCACCGCTGCGAATGACAACTGAAACCCCACATCCCATAACTGCTGAGGGTTTAAAAGGAGCAACACTAACGCCGCAAAGGCTAACAGATTGAAGAGATCCGCATCTCGGTCAATGAGCATCGCACAGAGAAATAGGATTGTCATCAGCGATGCCCGAAAAACGGAGGGACGGAAACCGATCAGGCACGCGTAAACCAGCACTGCGAGAATCGTTAGCAGACAAACGACCTTCTGTGGAAACCGAAAGCGTGAGAAACCGAAATAACAGAACATCGCGATCAGCCCAACGTGCAGACCAGAAACAGCGAGTACATGAAAGGTTCCGCTGTTTCGGAAGAGATCCAACGTCTCTGTAGGGACATCACTCCGTTTGCCCAGTAAGATACCTTTGAGGAGCTGCGCATGCAATGAAGGTTCTGAGGGAGGTGTCTCTGTTTTAGTTCCTGTATAGATAGTATCAATCACACGTTCTGTGCGGATACGGAGTGCCTCTATCCACCGCAAGGGTGGAAATCCACGCTGTTCACCTATCTGGAGAAGTCCCTTGGCATCAATTATCCCAACGATATTTTGTCGAGCAAGGTAAGCGCGGTAATCAAATCCGCCGGGGTTGCGTTTGGCTTGCGGTTGACGCAGAATACCTGTGAGGGTTAAATGTTTACCGTAGCGGAGCGGCATCAACTGCTGGAATCTGATCAGGAATTTCGTCTTTACTCGCTGCGTCGGATCTGACAACAATTGAAGTTCACCGGCGGCATAACAGGCATCCCATGCCTCTCCGCGTTCAGGCTGATACGCTGTAGTACCTGAAAAACTAATTGGTTCATCATAGAAGTGCGCGGGGATTGCCGAATGCGATACAGCTTCCAATCGGAGCATCCCGCCCGCAAGGATTGCGAGATGGAGTAATCCATAGCAGAAATACCGCTGCCGATTCCTCGTTAAGATGCTACCGATGAGACAGAGCATCACAGAAAACCAGAGCCACAGAAACGGAACAGATAGCCATCTGCCTGCAATGATGCCCAATAGATACGGGATAAGAAAGAAGAGCGCGGGACGCGGTTTGATTTTCATCCGAATTTTATGCGGGGTTTTGCTCAATGTCCTGCTATTATACCAGTATTTGTCAAAACATTCACCTTTTTTCGCCACTTTGTGATATAATCCATAGAGATACCACTTCATAGGAAACGTCCATGTCAAAAGATAACATTCTCTCGCAGATGCCGATCAATCTCGGCGACAACCTAAAACTTCGATTCGCTACATCAGACGATATAGAAGTACTCACTGAATTCAATGCTCGCCTCCACGAAGCTGTGAACATCAGTACAAGTGTTCGAGACTTGATGTCCGGAGATCATCCTACCTGCAAGGCAAGCGACTTCACCGTTGTTGAAGATACCAAGACCCAGAAAATTGTGTCATCCGCGTGCCTCATTTCACAGACTTGGACGTATAGTGGCATCCCTTTCAAGTTTGGACAACCCGAATTTGTCGCCACTGAACCCGAATACCGCAGAAGAGGTTTCGTCCGAAAACAGTTTGAAGTGATTCACGCCCTGAGTGAAGCACGCGGGGAATTGATGCAAGGCATCACAGGTATCCCGTGGTATTACCGACTGTTCGGATATGAAATGGCACTCGATATGGAAGCAGAACAGGTTATTGATGGGATACACATCCCGTCTTTGAAAGAAAGTGAGACCGAAACGTGTCGGCTCCGACCGCGAACCGAAGCGGATAACACCTTCATTCAAGAACTTTACGCGAACGCGATCCAATCTCAGGTCTTTGCGTGCCCTCGAAGCCCTGCATTGTGGGAATATGAGTTCAACGGACGCTCAGCAGGGAGCGACGCACGGCATGAATGGCTACTCATTGAAGATATGGAAGGAGAGCGACTCGGGTATGTGCAACATCTTCAGTGGTGTTTTGAAGGTTTTAGCGAGTCAGGGAACCCCGGCACTAATTTCCTTGTCATGCGAATGGAGTTGAAGCCAGGGATTGGGTATCTGCACTTGATGCCTTCACTATTACGCGCACTATGGAAAAAGGCACAGACGACACCGGTGACACCTGAGAACAAGAATCCGGAAGTCGTAGGCATTCAGTTCATGTTGGGACGTGAGCATCCGGTTTATAAAACGCTACCTAAGGGTTTTGTCCGTCAGGAGCCGCCATACGCGTGGTATATTCGGGTGCCAGATTTAACAGCATTCTTGCGACATATCCGACCTGCTCTCGAAAAACATCTCATCGGCACTATCGCGGAGCACTACACCGGTGAACTCAAACTCAACTTCTTTCGGAGTGGAATCCATCTGAAATTCCATCGCGGCAGCCTAACGGAAATAGCAGATTGGACCCCCGAAGATATTGAGGACGGAGATGCCCAATTTCCAGATTTAACCTTCCTGCAGCTGCTGTGCGGACGGTGCCGAACAGAGGAATTGGCAGCAAGTTACGCTGATTGTTGGGCAAGTGGCACCGCAGCTGTGCTACTCAATTGCCTATTCCCCGAATTCACAAGCGAGGTCTGGCATCTTTGAATTAGCTGTCGGTTGTCAGTTATCAGTACTGAGTAAGAAAATCTCCTTGCTGAAACCCGACAGCCGATAGCCGACAGCCATTAACTATGATAACCCACTCACACGCTATCCTCAACATAGCACTCCTCTCGAAGCGAGACAAACCCTTCCTTCATTTTTATGCCTTTCTCGGTGCGGTATTACCCGACGTACCAATGTTCGTCTTCTTCGTAGTAGAAAGCATGATCCGTAAGACACCACAGCGTGAACTCTGGGGTTCTCAATACTTTATGGAGGCGTGGCAAACCTTCTTTGACCTCTTCAACGCTGTTCCATTGATTCTGATTGTGTTAGGTATTGGGTATTATCTATTGAACTCCGAGAAAGTTACTGTCTTTGCTTGGAGTATGCTCATCCACTGTGGTTTCGACTTTTTGACGCATAATGACGACGGGCATCATCACTTCTTTCCGCTCTCCGATTTCGTCTTTGAAAGTCCTATCTCTTATTGGGACAGGGATCATTATGGTGGTATCGTCGCACCAATAGAACGATTGGTCACGCTTGTCGCCTCTATCTATCTGTTTCCGAGATTGAAAACCCGACTCGCGCGATGGAGTCTGATAGCAATAAACGTTCTATCCCTTGGCTCCTACCTACTCTTCTTCATCTTCCGTTAAAAGTTATGAGTTACGAGTTGTCAGTACTCAAAACGTTTTGATTCCATACTGGTTTGATTAAAAGTTGGTACGCGTAAACTGGGCAGAGGTTTTATGCATGTTTCGATTCCATACTGGTTCGATTAAAAGATGTCATTTATCGGCAAGGGAACATCCTTGGACACTGGTTTCGATTCCATGCTGGTTCGATTAAAAGACGATTCGATACTATTCCCACTCGACACAGAAACACGTTTCGATTCCATACTGGTTCAATTAAAAGTCAGAGGACGCACCCAACTCCCTAACCTTCGATTGAATGTTTCGATTCCATACTGGTTCGATTAAAAGCGCCGCCAGAACCTCCACCACCACCTAATCCGAGACGGTTTCGATTCCATACTGGTTCGATTAAAAGCCATACCCAAGCCGCTGTTTCTCGCGAAGTGTATAGTTTCGATTCCATACTGGTTCGATTAAAAGATAGTCCCTTCAAAGTATCCATGTCCAATAGTAGGAGGTTTCGATTCCATACTGGTTCGATTAAAAGACATTATCGTCGGGGTGCACCTGTCTTTACGACGCGAAGTTTCGATTCCATACTGGTTCGATTAAAAGGGATCAACGGCATTGACACACCGGAGAAACGACCCAAGGTTTCGATTCCATACTGGTTCGATTAAAAGGCGCGACAACCAGTGTCTTGAAGTGTAAGATGTCTTTGTTTCGATTCCATACTGGTTCGATTAAAAGCGTCATCGTGCCAGCAGAACCCGCCGTGACCGTCAAAAGTTTCGATTCCATACTGGTTCGATTAAAAGGAAAGCGCACCCAATTCGCGCCGTTCCTGTGTCAGGTGTTTCGATTCCATACTGGTTCGATTAAAAGACGATAGTTCTTCTCTATATCCTCATGGATTTTGGTTTCGATTCCATACTGGTTCGATTAAAAGTTGTTAAAAAATCCTACGTCTTTGCTATCGAATATGAGTTTCGATTCCATACTGGTTCGATTAAAAGCCAAGCGTCGTACACTTTCAACCTGTATAAATCGTGTTTCGATTCCATACTGGTTCGATTAAAAGTTATTTGAAACCGTTCACAATATCTGACATAACCCGTTTCGATTCCATACTGGTTCGATTAAAAGTTGTCCGTCCTGGATGATCGTCGAGGACAATAGACGTTTCGATTCCATACTGGTTCGATTAAAAGATACAGACGAAAGAGGGACGCAAGAAGCGTATCCAAGTTTCGATTCCATACTGGTTCGATTAAAAGCGCAACGCGAACAGAATATCCGGCGTTCACAACTCTGTTTCGATTCCATACTGGTTCGATTAAAAGACGCCTCTACAATATCTTCGCACATCTGATTCCGGGGTTTCGATTCCATACTGGTTCGATTAAAAGCGCTACTTCCTCCGCGTGTACGCACTATGGAGGTTGTGTTTCGATTCCATACTGGTTCGATTAAAAGACAGCAAGGTTCGACTGTTATCAATCACTCAACGGTGTTTCGATTCCATACTGGTTCGATTAAAAGAAATACAGCGTTTGTTAATGAGTGCTTCCTTGACGGGTTTCGATTCCATACTGGTTCGATTAAAAGGGGTATACCGGTTTCCCTGGCTTCCAACGGGATGTCGGACGTTTCGATTCCATACTGGTTCGATTAAAAGTTTACTATCGCTCAGACAATCGGCTACGACGAGATTGTTTCGATTCCATACTGGTTCGATTAAAAGCGAAACGTCGGTGCAATCCCAAAACTGTTAGACTTTGTTTCGATTCCATACTGGTTCGATTAAAAGTTACGGAGCCGGAACCGGAAGTGGAAGAAGGTCCTACGTTTCGATTCCATACTGGTTCGATTAAAAGCTGAGCTCGACATACAAGCACAGAGCGGAGACCTTATCCGGTTTCGATTCCATACTGGTTCGATTAAAAGTGACGGTCGCGGTGCCGGTCAACGCTGCAGACTTAGTTTCGATTCCATACTGGTTCGATTAAAAGTGGCAGGAGCGTCCAGTGCAGAGTCAGAAAGCATCTGTTTCGATTCCATACTGGTTCGATTAAAAGCAGACTGCGCAATTCCAATCATCCATGCCCTGCATCAGAATGTTTCGATTCCATACTGGTTCGATTAAAAGTGCTGCCCGGCAGAGTGCCGAGAGTTCGATCTTTCGGTTTCGATTCCATACTGGTTCGATTAAAAGCTTATGAAAGGGGCAGTCTCCCAGATGAGCAGAAAAACGTTTCGATTCCATACTGGTTCGATTAAAAGAGAAGATCATTTAACCTTATGGGGGAGGCGTGTTGAGGTTTCGATTCCATACTGGTTCGATCAAAAGCAGACTGCGCGTCGGTACTCGGCAATCGGATACGAGTTTCGATTCCATACTGGTTCGATTAAAAGTTCTCACTTTCGATCCAGCCTCAGATTGATAAATACGGTTTCGATTCCATACTGGTTCGATTAAAAGGCATCATCCGGTGTTGTCGGGTATTGCCGATTGAATTCGGTTTCGATTCCATACTGGTTCGATTAAAAGCAAGCTTTAGACAACCTCATCAACCGGATCAATGAGGTTTCGATTCCATACTGGTTCGATTAAAAGCGAAATGTTGTCAAACCACGATTTCAAAGTGTGAAAAGTTTCGATTCCATACTGGTTCGATTAAAAGGAGACCCGCTCTTTGGGACAGGCAACCTAATCCAAGTTTCGATTCCATACTGGTTCGATTAAAAGCCAGTTGCGGAAGCCGATATAAACGATTATATTTTTGGTTTCGATTCCATACTGGTTCGATTAAAAGGCATCATAGTTTTCTGCAGTCCACCCCGCCCCCAGCGTGTTTCGATTCCATACTGGTTCGATTAAAAGCCGTCGGGACATTCATATACGCTGCCAATCTGGCAGTTTCGATTCCATACTGGTTCGATTAAAAGGTATGCGACATCTCCGAAACTCAAGCGGAAACTGGCGGGTTTCGATTCCATACTGGTTCGATTAAAAGTTCTGCTTGAACACGCTCAAGCCATTCAACGAGTGTTTCTGGGTTTCGATTCCATACTGGTTCGATTAAAAGCGGCTGGATTCGATCCGCACGCTTGGCACATGCCCTGTTTCGATTCCATACTGGTTCGATTAAAAGTTGGTAAGGTGCTACCAAAGCGTGTGACGGACTTGCGTTTCGATTCCATACTGGTTCGATTAAAAGTTGAGGAATTACAAGGTCCGTCAGATGTTTACCGAGTTTCGATTCCATACTGGTTCGATTAAAAGCTCATAGAGTTTGTCTGTCGTCTCTCGTGCGATCTCAGTTTCGATTCCATACTGGTTCGATTAAAAGCTCACAGCGAGACGATAACGACGAGTATTCGGGCATGCGTTTCGATTCCATACTGGTTCGATTAAAAGGTCCCGAACCTATTTGCAGGAGATGACGCAATGACTCAGTTTCGATTCCATACTGGTTCGATTAAAAGATAAGATAGCCGATCAAGCCGTCACTGCAGCGAAACTGTTTCGATTCCATACTGGTTCGATTAAAAGTTTATATCTATGTCAGCATTACGAAAAACATCAATGTTTCGATTCCATACTGGTTCGATTAAAAGCAAGAATTCACTATTATCACCCAACACTACACAGACGTTTCGATTCCATACTGGTTCGATTAAAAGTTTATGAACCGCCACCGCAACAAGAATACGATCTTCCACGTTTCGATTCCATACTGGTTCGATTAAAAGACGCTCGCAAGGAAGGCACTCCTACCAACCGCTTCAATGTTTCGATTCCATACTGGTTCGATTAAAAGACGATGATTTTGGCATGGGGTGAGTCGTACGTAGTTTGTTTCGATTCCATACTGGTTCGATTAAAAGTCAATAATCGTGTCATCCGTCGCCTCTGAAATAGATGTTTCGATTCCATACTGGTTCGATTAAAAGCGTAACCGAGACAACACCCGTGTTTCTGCCGTTGCGGTTTCGATTCCATACTGGTTCGATTAAAAGTATGACCCTAACCGAACCCACTGGGCTTTAGAATTCAGTTTCGATTCCATACTGGTTCGATTAAAAGTTGAGGTGGTAGACGGACGCGTTCAGTTAAAGCCGAGTTTCGATTCCATACTGGTTCGATTAAAAGGCCGTACGACGAGTTATTGAAGCGTCCGTTTGCACAGTTTCGATTCCATACTGGTTCGATTAAAAGGCTGGGGTTATCGGTAAAAAGATTGTGAAGCCGTGTTTCGATTCCATACTGGTTCGATTAAAAGGCTATACGATAACGATGAACATATTATACGCGACCCCCTCAATCCGCGTCAAGTCAATCTCTCTCTTTTCAATTTTCAAAGTTGATTTGCTGTCAACCTCTGGTTGTGCAAATTCTCTGGGAGGTTGACAGCATCAGACAGGATGTGGGTTTATAGTTGTAATTGCCTGAAATTGGCATGTTTATAATCTGCTGGGAACGGAAATTTTGGTGAGGTCGACAGCAAATCGTCAATCCATATTTTCTCGGAAGGCGTACCTACAATAGGTTTGTCGCGGGATTTTTATCTACGCCCATGACCTCCTTATTCATCCACCGGGCATCGCGGAGTTGGTAGATGACAACGGAATCCTTTTCTGGGTCAGTGATCGCTGCCAATCCAGATTTGACGCGAGCAAACTGTGCTTTGGTTAGTTGCCCCTCAAAAACTGAATTTTGAATCCAATTTAGGTGTTGTCGGAGGTATTTACACACCTTTGCGACCCGTTCGACTTCGATATCGTAGACGAGGATGATGTACATTGTGAGTTTCCCTTTTTAGTAGGCGAGGCGACCTCGCCCCTACGAGGCGCTGTTGCCAGTAATGAATAAGAAAGGCACGGTTAGAAACCGAACCTACCGAACCCTTATTCCTAACGGAGATCACCCCTACCACCACGGACGCAGTGCCTGATAGGTCTCCATTCCAACGAGGTGCTTGATGAGTTTATAGTATTCCAAACGGATGAGGCGTTGATAAGAGACATGCCGTTTCAACTTTCGATGCGAAACGGTCTGCTTTAGTTGTTCATCAAATGCAGCAATAAATAGTTTCCGTCCCTTTTCATTCAGATAACACCCATCAATGTTGGTTTCAAAATGTTTTGATTCGTTGAGCTGCTGACGGTTGAACAAACGAAAAATAATTCGGTCAACGATAAGGGGTTTGAAAATTTCGGCGAGATCAAGACTTAACGAGAATCGCCGGTCGCCGGGTTCATGGAGGAAACTGATTGTCGGATTGAGCTGCGTGCGGTAGACTTCCGTAAGGCATGCTGTATACATCATGGAGTTTCCAAAGGAGATGACGGCATTAATCGGATTGTCTGGCGGACGACGGACTCGCTTTTGAAAAGGGGTTTTTAACGTTAAAATCGTATTGAATGCGGTGTAATAGGTGTCTCGGATGATGCCTTCGTAACCCATCAATTCGTTTGTGTTTTTTGCTGTGCTGCTTTCTGAAAGGATTGTCTCTATTGATTCGATTTGTGTGGTGCAATCCTTACCGCGGTTCGTGTGATACCGCAAAATTCGCAACATATTGAAAACAGCGGAGGCGACAAACTCCTGTGCGAGTGCCATCCGTTTGGTAGATTTTTCGTAGTGCTGTACCTGTTTGACGAGCAGGGAACCGGAATTGAGATATTCCCTGGGGTAATAACTCCCAGCATAGTAACCGTAGTAGTTGAACACGTGAAATGGAATGTGCTTCTGCGTAAGGAAGTTGAGGAGTCTGGTGTTAAGGTCAAGTTCGCCGTAGAGATAGAGTGCGTCAATATCCTCAACCGGTATCGGTACCCGTGGTGCTTCCTCTGGCTCTAAGTAAAGGGTGTTATCCTTTCGACGCAGTCTGCCGGGTTGGGTGATGTAGTAGTTTCGGGACATAATTGGTTTTCCTCCCATGGTTGGCTTACGGCATGGCGGAGCATGCCTGCTACCTTTAACTCCAGCAGAGTTCTTGATAACTACAGGATTTACAGATTTTCATATAGTCGGCATGCGGTGGTGTTGGCAGTGCTGTAATCTCGTTGACTTTTTCAATGGCGTTTTCCACCTCTTTTTCTCTTTCAGGTGTGAGTTCTACTTCGGTTGTCTGCCGTTGGCGCGGATAGTTGATGGCAGCGACGGTGATGTTGGGGGAGTCTGGATCTGGATTTGTATTTGAGAGGAAGACTTAAAAGTTATAGTTTTTTATCGTGCTTGAATAGTTGAGCCGTATCGCACAATCTGTGTACGTTGTTCTGGCAACCAATAAGGAGGACGGTAGGCACCAAAAGTCTCAATTGTGGTAACCAATGAAAAACGTTGACAACCAAAAAGTTCTTGATTAAGTCTATCTTGTATTTCTCTTCGAGCAAAAACGCGGTCATAGGGTAGGTCTTTAATCAACGCTAACCTATCGTTACTGTGGAATGGAGCGGAGAATGGTTTTGTCCATGTCGCTGTTAGGTTGGGACATTCACTGACTTCAAAAGATGCAATCTGACCATATCCTAATGTAGTTTTCTTACCGAGTCCAATCTGTTCTTTGAGCGCGAAATCTAATAACCTTTCAACTCCACTTTTATCACCGCGAAAGAAAAAGGCGTAACTTTTAGTGAGTGGAAAATAGAGGCGATTGTCAAGTGCTTTCGTTGAACCACCACCCGTATTAAGCTTACTTTTCAGACGAATCGGGCGACCAAATGGTTCGCTTACTCTTCGTCTTAACGGAATAGAATCTACAACTTCAGGATATACTTTAAACTGCTGACTGTTGGAAGTGAAAAATGCACTAACAGGAATAAGGACATCACCGTTGACATCAACGGGTAAACCTACCGAACAATCATATAGTGGTTTTAATCCAGTCAACGGAATTTTGCATAACGGCAGTTCAAAGTCTATCCACATCTCTTGATGACGTAACGCTATATTCCATTGCCACAATAACTGTTGGGAAAGTTCGGGATTTGCCTCCAACGCGTTACCAAGTGCAGCCCGGAATGCGACATAACTGAGAAAGCCATCAAGCGTAGGAAGTCCAATGACAGGTGCATTTGACTTCTCCGCAGTAGTAACTGCTGATGTAGCTAAATTTAATCGGAGTTCGTATATGTCTTTTCCTGTCTTTACCCCGAATTGGTACTGGGCATCTTCGAGTAATTTCTTAATAGACAGGTCAGGTTGTAACACTGAATTAGATCGACGCGATGTCATTCGTTTATCTCTTCAGTCTGAACGGTTAGAACTTTAAGAATATCTTCCCGTTTTTCTGTTAGATAATTTTGGTAGGCATTGAGTGCATCTTTGATGGTCTCCGACCAATCTTCATTCAATAGCACAGGTTCAGCCCCAACAGAACCTTGTAATTGGATCTGGACTTGTCCATATCCAGCAGAACTTCTTCCGCCAATTGTGGGTTGACGTAGAAAAGCACTCAATCCATCAAAAAGACAACCGAGTTCCAATTGATCAACCGGAAATTTAGAGTAAAGTTGTTGCAATAGCCATGTTCCGGCAGGAATACATTCAACATAGTAAATCATTTGTTGAATTTCCTTATCCGTTTGAAACTCAAGATCAACAAAACGCTGTCGCGTAAGGTCCTTACTATCATCCTTCCGTGTGAGCGGACCGTCGTTAAAAAACAAATTCCGTGCACTCGTCCATTCATTCATTGGGGGAACAGTACATTCTTCAAGTGTTTCGTACATCCCTTGCAGAATTTCCTGTGTCTCCTCTGCACAAGGCACAATATGTGTCATCGCCAATTTAGAAGGAAGCATCACGTTTCCGAATGCAGATCCCATCAACCGCATTGAAGGTAGATGATTAGCAAAATCATAGATCAACTCTCCCGCTTTGCTTTTCTCGGAAAGTGCACCACCGCTATACAAGATAGTGTAAACATCGTTATCAGTGAATCTGAGTAGTTGTTTTCCTTGATTACTAAGGCGAGAACAGAGTGCGTCAGCAAGAATGTCCCGTAGTTGACCTCGAAAACTGTTACCAGATAGTGCAGGAACAGACACAGGCTTTCCTTTGTAAATGACGCGCATTTGTTTCAGTTTACTGATATTTCCAATAGTCTCTTCTGTGTGAATGATCGGCTGCTCGGCGAGGTATGCAAATGTTAACTTCACATCAACAAGTGTGTGATTAGTTTGTTTCATGCTATGCTTCTCCTTCACTGGCACCTTCGGGTAGGGGTTGGGCTTCATCTGCCTCATCAATACCTCCCCGTGCATCTTGATAGATTTTTTTCATGAGCATTACCAATGGTGTTGTCTCTTCTTTCAAAAGTTTCAGTGCCTCATCAACGTGTTCTGTTTTAGACTGATAGATTGCTTCAGTTACTTCACCAAGTGCCCGCAGTGTAATGAAATTGGGGGAAATCGCTAACTGTACATCATTCACCAAACTTCCAAGCGTTTCCGCATTAGAAGCACGAATATACTTGACAAGTGTGGGATATGGGTTAAACTTTTCCTTCCGTTGGAATAATTGGGGGTCAATTGGACCTCGCATCAGAAGGAGAGTTTGAATAGCTAACTTGACGGATTCATCTAAATCAAGTTTCACAGTTGCTTGTAGTGCGTCAGTTAAAGTTTCCTCTAAAGACTTCTTCGACTTGTTCTGTTGGTGCGTCATCGGCGGTTCCTCCTAATTTTTATCTGTGTTTTGTGGTGGAAATAAAGCAAGTTGTTGAGGTGAACTCGTCTTCTCAACTTTTGTCTGTTTTTGAGGAATCTGTATTTGTTTTTGAAGGGCTTGCAGTAATAGCAGAAGGGCAGGAAATTCCTCAAGAGCGTTTGTTGCATTTTGTTTTAGCTCTTCATATTGCTTCCAACTTTCGGCAAAATCACCTTTATCAATATGTCCGTCCCAGAAATTTTCTACATCTTTAAACGCTATATCCTCTAATGTTGAATTTTTCGGGAGCCGTCCTACATTGATTGTTGCAGCAGAACTCTCAAAAACAGCTGTAAGTGGGTCGTTATTAGAAAGTACCAGTTTAAGCCATAGGTTTTTCTGGTTCACTCTTTTTTTTGAACGTTTGAGTTCATTCGTGGCCTCCGTTAAAAATTTTTCCCGCTCAAAAAATGCTTTAGTCAGACTTACTTGCACATTGTCATCAATCAATACCGGTATGGCAGATTGGGAATTGACGGTAATGATTTGAGGTGCCATCTTAAGGAGCGTATGCTTTTGATGTGCAGATCGATCAGGTTTTATAGTGGTTCCCAGAGCAACTTCTATCGCGGGGCACACTTCTGACTCAAATGGATAGGCTTTTAAAGCAACATTTGAGAAAATAGAGTCAAGATGTGGTAACAGATTGCGAACACGATCATTTGATTCGTGGGTCAAAGCAATAGCTCCAAGATATGGCAATGGTAGGCACTCATCTGGAACGATATGCTGCCATAATTTTGCAATAACGCGCCGTGCCATCTGCTGGAATAGTGTGAATTCCTGAGTCGTAACTGTGACGCGGTTGAGTGCATTGTGAAAACGTCCACCTATATCCAAAGGTGGTTGTTCAACTGCTTTCAACTCCTGATCATCAGCGGCAAAATGTGAAGCAGGTGCAAAAAAAGCAAAAGATCCGCGAAGGGATTTTCGCGCGGAAATGCCTTTTTTGGCTTCTGGTGAGTTAATCACATATAAATGCGTTAATGGGGCAACATCTTCTTCAAAACCTACAAATTTCGTGTCAACAAATTTGCTTGAAAACAACTTGTCTAATCTTATTGGAGCAGGAGGTAGATTTGGAAGAAACGGTGTACCAGTCAAACGGCAGACTTTCTTATTTGACGAATTTCTGGTTTCGCTAAGCATTTCCACAGGACGTTGAATAGCATCATTTAACGGACGAAAGAGAACCTTTTCAGGAGGACGTTTGCCTAAGCGTCCTGGAACTTCGCGAATTTCTATCTGGTTATCAAAAGCAGCTTTGAGATAATCAACACCATTTTTTTCTGTTAAGATGTTAAAGTCTTGCTCAAGTCGATGACGACTTGTATCAAGCGTCATTTCCTGAATCTCCCGAACCCTTTTGGGCAAGTTATCCGAATAGAGTTGAGACTGTGGGACAGCAATTATTACTGTCCGGTTGTCTTGATATACCACCAAAAGTTCTGACAATGACACAGTGTTATCCAGCATTTCATTAGGCAACAGTGGTTTCCCTGTTAAATCTGCGGTAAAGGTTGTAGCAAACGGTTCATGTTTGGGATCAGTTACAGGTGTGAGATGACGCATGATGAAAATGTGACCATCCCTATAGACATGAAAATGATGTCCAACTTTATCCCAGATTTCGTTATCATTCGGAGGCGCAGAAAAAATTAGGTTTGACACAGTCTCAAATTCAAACCGAACTTGGTTAATGGGTGTGCGTCCATTATCATTGAATGCCTTTTGTAATGCTTCTGCTACATCTTTTGTCACTACTTCAATAAAGGCATCGGCAATAACTGAACGAGTTAAAAGCGTAGGCAATGCCGGTTCAACGGCGAAATTCAACTGGATGTAATTGACAGCAGCACCGAGGTTGTACTGGTCTCCCTGATCTGAAATGATATTAGGCTCTAGGATTTGTAACCGAGGTAACCAATCTCCTGATGCATTTTTCACCTCAAAGTGATGTGTGCAGACTAAACCTTCCCGAATTCCTGTACGATGGGCAAGGTACTGTTCTGCCTGCTTAAAAACGCCGATTCCTGGAATATGATTCCAACGCAGTCCCCTTTCACCACGATCCCAATAGAAGGCAGGCTTGTACAGATCATGCCAAAGCCAAGCGATAAATTCCTCAACGCTTGTTGAACCAACAAGCGCATTGAGCATAACATGAAGCGGAAATGAGGCGAGATTGATGGTGTCTTTCGTATTGCCTGCCTCAGTTCTCGCTATTGGTCCGAAGTTAAATTCTGTCATTTTGATGCTTTCTTTGGTGGGTTTTACCTTAATATGAAGCATTATATAACAATTCAGTCAAATAGTCAAGTTATAATTAGATGCCACGATTCAAGATCACTCCTACAAGGTAAGTTTTAGACTTCTGCCATCCCGAAACCGGCACTGTTTTTATCGCCGAAGCCGCATTCGTAACCGATCTGGATTAATGCTGGACTTCCAGTGACACGGAACGGACATAGAATGCCTCTTATCTTGATACCTTTGTAATCTACGAGACGGGTGACGCGTCCCTTTCGCCTGTCAATATAGTTTTTATCAAACGCGAAGGTCAGGGTATCGTCGTGCGGGGCGCGAGCGTGGATTGCTTCGTGTTTGCGGATTAGGTTTTGACGGATGAGTTCGGAGAGTGCTGGATCGTCGGGCATGCAATAGTGCATTGCTTGTTTGCCATCCCGCTCGCGCGTCGTGGTCATTACAATAGGGGAGAGACATCGGAAATGCATTTCTGATCGGAAACGGGGGATACGCGGTATGGTGACATCTCTGACTTGTAAGGGGCGGTGTCCAAGGGATAACTGTGCTTCGGTTAAGAGCGTATCGGCAAAATGGGAGAGAAATTGTTCAACTGGAGAGGAGACGTACCATGTTAAAGTTGAACGAAAATGGATCTTATCACCGGTAACGCGTCGGCGTTCCGCCATGAGTTGTGAGAAGGTGAAGAGTTTGAAACGCTTCTCTGCAGCGCGGTAGCCTTCCTCGTGGAGAAAGGTGGCGTATTCAGGGTCGGATTCGGCAAGGAATCGGTAGATTACGCCTGCAAGCAGGTGGTTGTAGTTAATGGGGAGCGTGATGCCGTCCCCAACGTCGGCTTGGATTTGGATTCGCATAGGGTTATCTCCAGAAACCTCTTAAAATCCGCGTAATCCGCGTAATCCGCGATTCAGACAATGAACCACTGACGGCTGAGCGTTATGTTAAATCCCCATGCGGAGGGCAACAGCAGCAAGTAGGATTAACAGAGAAACGACACCCATCAGACTGGATATGACCGACATCTGGGTACGGAGTGGCTTCACCTCCGCCGGGAGTTCTTCAAGGGCGGGATCTAATGTCTCAATTGCTGCTGCCAATCGGGGTGCGAAAATCATGCTGTGCAATACCGTGAGGATAACCAATACGAAGAAAAGCACGATTTTGATGAGGAGGGTTCGCATAAACGCATTTGAGATCGGGGTTGCAGTCGTGAGGTCTACAGCAAAGAAGATATTCACGATGCCGGTGAAAAACAGTACACCGATACAGCCCCATACAACAGGTTCAAAGCGTTTCCCTATCTGCGTCAAGAGTTGGATGCGTTGGACAGGCGGCAGACTCTGTTTAAAGTGAGGGACAATCACCATTGCCAAGATGAGGTTGCCACCGACCCATACAACGGCGGCGATAACGTGTAGCCAAAGTGTGAAAAGTGAGAATATTTCCATTTTATTATTCCTTTTTATATAGTTGTCAGTCGTCAGTTTTCAGTTTTCAGTTAACACTTTGTGGCGGTTAGAATTTGTATCCGTGCCACAGCACACCTCTTTAACTGAGAACTCCTCTGCACAGCCTAACAGGCTATGCTACAAGCGAGGATACAATCCTCGCCAGCGGTGATAGGCACAGCCTAACAGGCTATGCTACAGTGGCTTTCAATATAGTTGATAACACCTTCAGCACTGGTGATTAGGCTGTTCCGTTCGTCTGAACTGAGCGGTACAGGTGCGAAACGATGATAATCA
Organism: Candidatus Poribacteria bacterium; assembly: GCA_026702755.1. Taxonomy (NCBI): domain Bacteria; phylum Candidatus Poribacteria; species Candidatus Poribacteria bacterium. The sequence goes on from JAPPBX010000082.1 coordinate 152,205, forward strand.
CACTTCGTGAGGATGTCAATGAGATCTTCAACAACAGATTCGGCGATTTGTGCCTGTGTGCATACCTCTCGTGCCGTGTCCATATTCCGTTCTGATAGCACTAACGTATCCTCAAGATACTGGTAAAGCGTCTGCGCGAGGGCATTCGCGAATGTCGTTGCGTTGTCCGTTGCGTCACCACGTGCAAGTGCTGCAAGTGCCTCACGCGCGTGTGAAACCGGTGTTATCGGATCTCCTTCGGCAGGCTGCACCTTTTGCTTTCTGGATCCACGACCGTCAAGCGTGTTTGTTCCCGCGGGGGTGCTTCCCTGTGTCTTTGCAGGCTTCACAAATTTGGAGCGATACCAAAGATAGCCACCTACCGCCAATACGACAAGCAGAACTGCAAATAAAATTATCCAGAGTGTCCACGGTGAACCGTCGGTATCGCCAATAGGATCGTTCGGGTTCGGACGCACCGAGAGCGGAATAGGGGGTGTCTCGGTCGTCGCATAAACTGCGCGGTTCGGATCGAAGTAGGCATACTTAATCGCGGGGATACGCAGGGCACCTGTTCGAGCAGGCGTTAGAACGTACGCGTAGATCCGACTTGTCGCCGTAGTATTTTCCATAAGATTGGGTCCGCTTACCATGACCCCAGCGATTGGTGGCAGCTTGGGGGGTACGACCGTCTGGATGTTACCATGTCCAGAGATACGGACAGTAAGTGTTAGCGCCTGTCCAACGTCAACCCAACCGCGTTCAATTTCAGCAGAAATTTTATATTCACCGATAGCACCGTTGAAGTGAGCGGGTCTGCCCGTTTCGGGAATCGGTTGCACCGTCAGCGTCAAAGGTTTGGTTTTCAAGGTTTTGTGTCCACGCGGGAGTGGTAGTAGCAATTCAGCAGGTGCAAGAACGATCTGCCCAATTTTCTTGGGATATAATTTATGTGTGTACGCTTCAACCCAAAATGTCCGCCCGCGAATTTGCTGTGTGTAAGTCGGCACCTTTTGAAGCTTCTCAACGAAGAAATCAGGGAATGTCGGGAGGCGTGGGGTTGGGGATTCGCGAGTCGGCAGAACAGTGGTGTAGAGATGCCGGAAGGTATACGTAAATGGTGCGTTGATGTAGGGCTGTGACGTATCGACTTCTGCTTCAACCCGGTGAATAGCGTTGGTTGAAACCTCCACGTAGGTGTCAGCACCGCTCACTCGGATTGAACCCGGATTCGCAAAATAGGAGTTCCCTTGATAGGCAAAACGGACATCGGATAACGCAAAATCCCCGACTGCTTGCGGAATCAATTCATAAGCCCACGCCATAGAAACCGCTATCCTGTTCGATTCCAAGCGCGGTGTGGTTTCAGAACGCAGTGGCATCGCAAGGAATGCAGGTAGGAAGTTAAACTGCGGGACTTCAACATGTTTGATGAAGGTCTCCCCTGAAATCGTGAGGTCCAACCTCGCTTTCTCCCCGAATTGGATGTGACGAGGACTCACTACGGCAGCGACATTAATCTCTTGGCTTTGGGCATCTGTTGCAAGAAAGATGAAAACGATGCCGATAAAAAAGATTAGAAGAAGTTTACCAATCTTTTTCACGCCGATGTCCGCTTTTGCGCTGTTCCTGTAGTAATTTTTGGCGTAATCTATTCTCATTCTCACTAAAACGTTCCAAGAGTTGAAGTGTCTCCGCTCTGCCAATATCATTAGGTTCAGTTTTCGGTGGAGCGTCCTTATTCGCCTGCTGTTGTGCGAGATCTTCCTGTTGCTTCATCAGTTGAAGTGCTAATGCAAGGTTGTACTGGGCATCGGTGTCCTGAGGCTCGAAGCGGAGTGTGTGTTTGTAAGATTCAATTGCCCCTGCAAGATCGCCTGCTTTAAATTGGGCGTTTCCCAAGTTGTAATAGATGTGCGCCAGATTTGGGACGTTTTTGGTTTGCTCAGTGTGCTTTCGCAGCGACACCTGAAATGCCCGCACCGCCTCTCTAAATTTGTCCTGTTTATAGAGGGCTGCGCCGAGGTTATAGTGTGTGGTCGGACTTTCAGGCTTGTCAAGCGTTGCCTGTTGAAAAGCGACTTGTGCCTCGCCATAGTTCTGGCGCGCGTACGCCTCGTTTCCTGCTTTCATAGTCCGCGTCCAACCCCCTACCCATCCGATGAACACAAAGACGAAAATAGATATGAATAAGCAACGGAGCATTTTGGTCCACATGGTTTTATTGTAACAGATATTTTTGGGATTTGCAAGCAATTGTGGCAGGAATTGGGGGATGTAAAAAATATGGCGAATTGCTATACACAATTGTACGACAATTCGCCATATCAGAGGCGTGCTGAAAAAACACACCGACAAAAATAATCGAACGTTATTATTTCTGTTTCTTAATATCTGCCCAAGTTGTTGTCAATTTTCCAGTGGGTTCGACGGCAGTCAACGGCAGGATTTCATCAAAGAAACTATCCTTATCGGTTGAATCTTTGGGATAGATTGTAACAGCGTCGTTCGTTGCGTCGTCAAAGTGGAGATTGAAATACGCGGAACCACCAGATTCGCCGCATCGATAGAGCAGCACGTTGGCACCTTTTTGCAAATCAACTTCGACGTTATGAAGAATCGTTCGTGCGGCACCTGTCCATCTGGTATTGTTGTACCACTTTTCGCCGTTAATCCAGATCTGTGCGTGATCGTCGTGTGCGGGTGACATTACAGAGATCATATCACTCGGAGAATCGATAACGATAAGCGCATAGGTATCAAGATTATCAACGGGGCCGCCTCTGTTCATATTATTTCCATCAGCAGGATCGATTTCAAAGACAGTCCACGCACGGGTCCCGCCGTGGTCATCGCCCCATTCCATATCGATGTCCTGTGTCATAAGCAGCCCTTCCATCGTTGAAAGTGAAGCCTGGTTCAGTTTACCGCCGCTTCCTTCGTCGATGAAGTCCATCGGACCTGAAACTTGGAAGGTTCCATTGTTTTCGTAGTTGCCGTCGGGTCCGTACCACTTCGTAATCCACGTTTCTACGTCACTGTGATCTTCTCTAAGATCGTCACCGTTGGGATCTGGATCTGCTAAGAGTTGATCTTCAGCCAAGGGACCCCCTTGGATGAGGTCAGCCGCAAATACGTGGTGTGAGCCGCTGACAATGAATGTGAACATAATCACAATTGCGAGTGTTAACGTATAAAATCTTTTCATTCTATATCCAATATCCTTTTTTTGAGATTAAAAACTAAAGTCATCAGGACGCGCTATAGGCGACCTGAGTTTCTTTATCGACAGATTATATAACGTTGAAACAGCGTTCAACATTACAAATTATTATAACATCTTAACACGGATTTGTCAAGAGAACTATAGGATAGTAATTGGGTTTCTCTACATTCAAGCCAAACTACGATTCCGTCCAGTGCCCCTTGGGAACATCAAAAAAGCCCTTGCCTGAAAAGGCTGGACAAGGGCTTTCGTTTCACTAACGGTTCCGTTTAATATTTGCCCAGAGTGTTGTTAATTTTCCAGTCGGCTCGACTGACAGGAACCCACGTACTTCATTGAAGAAACTTTTCTGATCCTTCGACTTGTCAGGGTAAATTTTGCAGGCTTTATGGGTGTCATCATCAAAGTGGAGGTTTATATACGCGGAACCGCCGGATTCACCAACCCGGTAGAGCAGCACATTAGCACCTTTTTTCAAATCAACTTCGACGTTGTGCAGAATCGTCCGTGCGGCACCTGTCCACCTGGAGTTGTTGTACCATTTTTCGCCGTTAATCCAAATTTGGGCGTGATCATCATGTGCTGGAGACATGATGGCTTTTCTCGCCACGGGTGCATTAATAACGATCATTCCATAGGTATCAATATTATCAACAGGACCGCCTCGGTTCATATTGTTTCCGTCTGCTGGATCCAGTTCAAAAACTGTCCACTTTCGCGTGCCGCCGTGAGCCTTATCCCATTCCATATCAACGGTTTGTGTCAGCTGTAAACCGGCGACTGTTGAGAGCTTGGTTTCTGTGAGTTTACCGTTGGTGCCCTCATCAATAAGATCTCTTCGAGAAGAAACCTGAAAGGTGCCGTTGTTTTCATAGTTCCCTTCGGGGCCATACCACTTGGTAATCCAAGTGTCAACATTACTGTGATTTTCTCTAAGATTGTCACCGTTGGGGTCAGGATCTTTTAGGAGTTCGCCTTCCGCCAAAGGTCCACCATCAATATCGTTTGCCTGTGCGAATGCAAGGTGCGAGATGCTTACAACCAATGTAAAAATGATCGCTGTTGCAAGCGTAAATTGACAAAATCTTTTCATTTCGTTCCCTTCTTACAGATAAATATTTTAGGACTTACGCAATTTCTGATAACTACGGACATTCCACACGCCGCTGGCGAGGTTTCAAACCTCGCCAGCAATGGAGCTGCGTAAGTCCCGTATTTAAAAGCACTGGGTTAAATTAAAGCATAACCCAGATTCATTTATAAAGATATGGCGGATTGCTGTACACGGTTGTACAACAATCCGCCACCAGCAAAGCGTGTTTGGCAAACACGCCTACAAAAATAGCAAAAATTTCTACTTCTGTTTGATCTCTGCCCACGTTGTTGCCAATTTTCCGACGGGATCAACAGCGAGTGCACCAGCGATTTCTCTAAAGAAACTTTTCTGATCTACCGCTTTGTTCGGATAGATGTCAACAGTGTCGTGCGTTTTATCGTCGAAGTGCAAGTTCATATACGCATCACCACCAGATTCGCCACACCGGTAAAGGAGGACATTCCCGCCTTTCTGCAAGTCAATTTCAATATTGAAGTCGACTTGTTGGACGGCACCTGTCCACCGCGAATTATTGTACCACTTTTCGCCGTTAATCCAGATTTGGGCGTGGTCATCGTGCGCGGGTGACATCACAGCCTTCATATCCTGGGGAGCCTCAATAACGAGAATACCGTAGGTATCAATGCTGTCTCCAGGGCCACCCCTATTCATGTGGTGAGAGTTCGCGGGATCAATTTCAAAGACCTCCCATCCTCTCGGTCCTCCGTGACCCTTATCCCACCCGACATCAACGGTTTGTGTTAGTTTCAAACCTTCAATGGTAGACAGTTTTGGTTGCGTCAGTTTACCACCGGTCCCTTCCTTGATAAGGTCTTTCGGGGCAGAGTTACCGAATCCACCGTTGTTTTCGTAGTTCCCATCGGGTCCGTAATACTTCGTGACCCAGTTCTTGTTATCTGAATGGTCCTCGTTCAGTTCTGGAGCTGGATCTTTTAACCAATCCGCTTCTTTTAAGGGACCATCTTTGATATTGACCTTCCCTTGTGCAAGTGCCAGGTGTGAAATGCTCACAACCAGTGCAAAAATAATTGCTGTCGCAAGCGTGAACTGATAAAATTTCCGCATTGAAATTTTCCTCCTTATAGGATAACAATTCACAGTGGAATAGCAGATTTTGGAAACCTGCATATTTCACCAAAAGGTTGCGTGAATCTAAATGCAACTCAGGTTCATTGGACAATTTACACGTTATGCAAACATTGTAAATTTTTAACGAAAATTTGTCAAGCGCGTAACGAAGAAAAATATTGTCGTTTCATTTAGGATTTCAATGAAGAGTCGCGAGGCGGTTAGAAACCATATCCATCGAGATTGTAAGGAGTTATGGATACGCATCTAAAGCGGTTTGCCATTCGGTTAGCTGCGCGACGCGTTGTGCAGTATCTGTGGGTATTTCAAGCGGTCTACCACGGGTATCAATAACCAAGCCAACGACCCCGCCCATTGCCTCTGCCTCAACCATGTTTCCGCTCCCTGCACCGACATCAAATCGTCGCGAGGGATGGAGTTTTAATGATGCCTTTTCACCCAATGGTAGCGGATATAACCGGAGTTCACCGTAAGGAACATCTTCCGCTATAGGTGGCTTGCCATCGGTGCTAATTTCAACGGAGAAACATGCCTCACCCACCTTCCCAACCCCGATAGGAGCAATAGCTGTCCCCAGATGGATGAGGCAATCCCGTTCAAAGACCTGCGTCGCGGCTTCAGGATTTACTTGTGCAAGCACACCGAGTTGTGGCATCATAAAGATGCTATCAACAGCAAGATGGGTTATGCCTTCAGGTTGAAAAGCGTCTATCATCATGAGCATCGCTTGCTGACGACGCGGCGCGTGCGATAAAACACCACCACTACCGACGAGCATATCTAAAGAGAACATATTAACGAGGGTCTGACCACTTTCCGCCTGATCGAAGGCTTCAGAGATAGTTCGCTGCTGCTGAACCCCCCGTAATTCGACGGCGAGCTGTTTGTGCTGCTCAAAGGCGAGCCGGAGTGCTTCACGTGCGATCGCCTGCTCAAGAATCAACTCTTGTAAGGTTTGCGGAATTGTGGTCGGACGAATCATTTTGTTTTTTATGCGATTGCGGAGGTCGCCCTCTTCAATGTCAAAGGGCACCCACCGGAGAACGTTCTCTAAACCGGTTTCAGCAAGGACATTGGAGACGCTATAACTCATGCCGAGGTTCGCACTGACAGTGCGGTTGAAGATCGGTTCTGCCTCCCGGTTTTTAAAAACGGAGAACACATCCGTCGTCGCACCGCCGATGTCAACCCCAACGACTTCAATAGCCTGTTGTGCGGAGACGGTCTGAATTATCTCACCAACTGCACCCGGTGTCGGCATGATAGGGGCATCTGTCCAATCAATGAGTTTTCTGTAGCCGGGGGCGTGTGCCATAACGTGCTCAAGGAATTGTTCCTGAATCTTATGGCGGGTCGGCATTAAATCTTCACGCTCTAAAACAGGGCGGAGGTTGTCCACCATTTCCAGTGACATCACGTCTTGCAGGCGTTCTTTGATCGATTCGCGTGCGTCTATATTCCCTGCATAAATGAGCGGAAGTTCGTAAGCGATGCCCAATCGCGGCCTGGGACGTGCAGCGGCGATAATTTCAGCCAATTCAACGACGTGGGAGGTCGTGCCGCCATCAATACCACCGGAAAGGAGTAACATGTCAGGACGGAGGTGCCGGATACGCTCAATCTTTTCGTGTGGTAGGCGTTTATCGTTAGAGGCGATAACATCCATAACAATCGCACCGGCTCCCAGTGCCGCGCGCTCCGCGCTTTCTGCTGTCAGGTTGCGCACAACACCCGCCACCATCATCTGGAGTCCACCACCGGCACTACTGGTTGATATATAGATGTCAACACCCGCGTCCCCGTTTTGTGGTTTGATGATGACCCCATTATCAAGGAGTTTGCGCCCAGCCAACTCCTCAACTTCGGTGATCGCGTTGATAACACCAGCCGTTACGTCCTCAACGGGTGCCTCAACAGTGGTGGGTGCTTCGCCACGGACAATCAGTTGATATTCGTCTCCCCGTTTCTCAATTAGAATTGCTTTCGTCGTTGTGCTACCACAATCGGTAGCAAGAATAGAGCGGATATCCTCCGCTGATTCGTTCATACACTGTATCTCCAGATTTCAGATTTTACACGTATAAATCAGAGCATTTGGTTTGTCGCGATTCGGAGATCGCTCCTACCAACTAATAACCTAATTGCCGCAGATATTCTCGGTTCACCGACATACGTTCCAGATCTGAACGCTTCTCGACCTGTCCGGGACACGCCGTAACCCACCGGTCATAATTGAGTTCTTCCAAAGTGGACATGATACCGGGGAAATCCATGACAGTGCCAGCACCGACATCCACCCAATCCACTTCGTATGTACTTTCATCTCCGCCTGTGTAGCCCGAATAATCCTGAAGATGGACGTAGACGAGGACATCACTATAACGGCGAATTGATTCAATCGGATCGTAGCCCCAGAGTGCGGAATGCGATACATCTATACATAATTTGCACTTTCGGAGCAGACTCATGTATTTTGCCCAGTCTTCAATCGAATCAACGGTCGTGTTTGTGTGGATATGGTAACAGACATCCAAACCGTATTGCGAGGCGTATTCTGCCCACTCCTCAGAAACGTCAGCAAGTGCTGCGAGATCCGAATTATTGACGGGACGATCCTGCGGTTTACCTGCTCCCATGAACATGAAACAATCGGCTTCAACCTCTGCGGCGAAGTCTATTCGCCGTTTATTCAGTTCCATCTGTTCCGGGTTTTTGTCGATCGGCAGTCCGCGTGCTGTTACGGCAGCGACGGGCAGATCCGCATTGTTGCATACCTGTCGGATGTGTTGTGGCGTGCCGACCCAATCCAAAGACTGCCGCATCTCCCATCCGTCCCATCCGGCAGCTTTGAGTTGTGTCAACAGTTCTTCAAAATCAGGTTGTTGCCAACGTAAAGTACTATATCCAAATTTGAAACCCATAATGTGTCCTCCTCTGGGACTATTTAGTTTTAGGTTTAGGCAGCATTCACCTTACTTGAAATACGCGAGAAGCGCGATGATTGCGGAGCCTACCGCCGTTAAAACGGCAATTTTGCCCCACAGCGAGGCATCCGACTCTTGCCTACCCTCAAGCTTACCACGGATCCACCCTAAACCGATCTGGAGTTCGCTGAGAGAGGCGCGGATGTCCGTAAACTGTTCATCTGTCTTATTCTTCCATTCTTCAGTGCGCTCCATCCAAGTATCAGTGCGCTCCATCCAAGTATCAGTGCGCTCCATCCAAGTTAAAACACGTTCGCGGAATTCAGCATCGTTCATAATAGTTTACCTTTTGTTTTGATATATTTTGACGGTAGATTTCATAGTCTCCTATTTTTCCTCCGGCACAAACATATTATAGCATATTTGAAAATAAATTTCTTGCTATATAACAGTGCCATTTGTTAAACTATAGCAGTGAAACTTAGGGATTTTCCGTAATTACCCATTTTAAGGAGAAAATATGGATAAAGTGAAACTCGGTTTTATTGGAACCGGTGGTATGGCGGGCGCGCACATGAACAACCTTAAAGATAACTTTGAGGACGTTGAATTCTGTGCGATGTGTGATATTTCGGAAGACCGTGCAAAGGCACGTGCCGAAGAATTCGGTGGCAACGCTTACACCGATTATCGCGTCATGTACGATAAAGAGGAACTGGACGCGGTTTATATTTGTACACCACCCTTTGCCCACGGCGAACAGGAACGCATCGCTTGCGAACAAGGCATCGCGATGTTCATTGAGAAGCCAATCCACTCCGAATTAGAACCGGCGATTATTATTAATGAATACGTTGAACAGAGTGGCGTGGTCACGAGTGTCGGTTATCATTGGCGTTATGGCGGCAATGCACAGAATGCGAAGGCGATGCTCGAAGAGCAACCCCAAATTCTCGGGGCACTCGGATATTGGATGGGCGGGATGCCCGGCACACCGTGGTGGCGCGTGCGCGCAGAATCCGGTGGGCAGCACGTCGAACAAACAACACACATCTTCGATTTGGCGCGGTTTCTCGTCGGTAGCGACGGTAAAACCGTACACGGTGTCGCTGCAAGCGGTAGTATGACCCATATCGAAAACTATGACATAGACGATATCAGTATGGTGAACATCGAATTCAAGAACGGTGCTGTTGCGAACATCGTCTCGGCTTGTGCGATGGAAGGTTTCGGTCGCGTCCACCTCGAAGTGTTCACCCGTGGACTCGTTGTCACCGTCGGGGGTCCGAACAATGTAAACCGAGGCGGAGAGACAGAACCCCTTCAAGGAGATGGCGGACAGGACAGAGATCGCGTCTTTATTGATGCTGTGAAGAGTGGAGATACCTCTGAGATTCTATCGCCTTACAGCGACGCATTAGAGACACTCCGCATTATGCTCGCCGCAAGTACCTCCTTCCGCACGGGTAAGGCAATAGACCTGTAGAAAATAGCGGGGACGAGGAAACCTCGCCCCTACAACAAAGAAAGAGAGAATTATGCCAATTAATCAATCCATCTGTTTTGGCGGTTTCAGTCGTGACAGGGATCCCGTAGATGTCATTAAGAAAGCCGCCGAAATCGGTTACAAATCTGTTGAGATGCTCCCCGCAGAATACTGGTCCGTCGTCCAAGACCACGGGATGCGCGTTGCGATTTTCAGTGGACACTCGTCCCTTCCGTCCGGTTTGAATGACCCAAGCAACCACGACCGGATTGAAGACGAGCTTCTGGAAAACATCGACATCGCGGCGGAAAACGATATTCCCGGACTCATCTGCTTCTCTGGGAACCGAGAAGGTAGATCCGAAGAAGAGGGACGCGATAACACGATAGCGGGATTGTCCCGTGTCACCAAATATGCTGAGGAGAAGGGCATCAACCTTTGCGTTGAACTTCTGAACAGCAAAGTCAACCATCCAGATTATCAATGCGACACGACGGCGTGGGGTGTTGAGGTCTGTAAAGGTGTCGGTTCACCACGGGCGCAGCTGCTCTACGACATCTATCACATGCAGATTATGGAAGGCGACCTCATTCGGAACATCACCGATTACAGCGATTACATCGGGCATTATCACACCGCTGGCAATCCGGGTCGTCACGATCTCGATGACGAGCAGGAAATCTACTATCCTGCCGTGATGCGCGCCATCGCAAATACCGGATACGAACTCTACGTGGGACATGAATTTAGTCCCAAAGGCGATGCGTTTGATGCGATGCAACACGCTTATGATGTGTGTAACGTCTAAGCACACCTCATGTAAATTGTAAGGGCAAGTCACTGTGCTTGCCCTCTTTCTCATTACCATGTTCATTATTTTGTTAAAATAAAAACACAAAACTCAACCAATCAACGATACGAAAAACACCTATTCCAATTCCACACAATTGTGCCAGTAGAGTCGCACGACTACTCAACATTTCGCTATGTAATTTCTCAGTGTTGATATATAAATCTGGAATCTTCGCTTTTGACAACAGACCTACAATAGAAATTTTGGAAGCTGAAGTTAAGAGCGCATTGAAAGATTTTGATGAACCAAATCTATAATATTGTCATAAATATGGAGGGGGCGATGAAGAATCTGGTAGTAACAGAGGAAATTTGGAAAGAAGGCAACATGTACACCGCCTACTGTCCAGAATTAGATGTTGCGAGTTGTGGAAAGAATATTGAAGAAGCCCGAAAAAATCTCCTTGAAGTTATTGAAATACACTTAGAAGAAGCGGCAAAACTCGGAACACTCAAGGCATTTTTAGAAGACGCAGGTTATGACTTGAACACTTCACAACCAACCATTCAACTTGATAAACAGGTGGTTGCTTTTAATCAACGGACCGTATCATTTGGAGGTCTTTAATGCCGACACTTTCGCCAACAGATTGGCGAATCCAAGTGAAGATTTTTGAAAAATTCGGTTGCCGTTATGTTCGACAAAAAGGATCACATCTTATCTATCACCATCCCGATGCTAAACGTGCTGTCGTCATTCCGCGTTACGACGAGGTGCCGGTTACCATCATCAGAAATAACATGCGAACCGTCAATATGAGCAGGGAACAATACTTTCAATTGTTCACAGAAGTTTAATCTTGGTGATATTAGGTCGCCATTTGCCCTAACCGATTGCAGAAACAAACTTAGAATATACACACGGAAATAGGAGAAAGTGATTGATGAATAGTGACGCGCCTACTTCAATAGCGCACCTATCAGAAAATATAACATCTACTCTCGAAAACCTTCTCGGTTGCAAACTGGAAGATATACTCACGGCGATCTCATCGGATCCCGCTGAAATTGAAACTTTCCTCGCGAAACTCCCAACAGACACTCTCGAAAAATACCTCACACCGCAGTGGGTCGTGCTTGCTGCCGGTAAAGGCACGCGGATCGATGCCACAGGACGCTTGAGCAAAACACTGGATATCACCTTCGGCGAGCAGAATACGCTCCAGTACTCACGGCGTTATCTACCGGGGAACCGTCCTGACATTGTCGTTATCAACCCACAGATGGCAGCACGTGTTGAGAAAAGCGGATCCGCAGCACAATTGCTGGGTCCGAATGCCGTTTTTTGTATTCAAGAAGAGATGAACGGCACAGGGGGTGCTTTGCAAGCAGCACTGCCAGTACTCCAAAGTTCGGATGCTGAATGGATCGGCGTGGCATTCGGTGATGAGCCGTTTTTGGCGCGCGACATTTTCGCGCAGACGCTGCTTTCCCACTTCCTCTCCGGTGCGGATGTTACCCTCTGTGGCAAAATTCCTGAAACGGTCGTGGATAAGGGTGGACTCTTTTTCGACATAGACGGGAAACTCATCGGTACCAAAGAGTGGTATGACATGACGGAGACAGAAAAACAGGAGATGTGGATCCTATGGCACAAAGGTGAGGCATATACCAACACAGGCATCACCCTCATTCGGAAAAGCGCGTTGATGGAAAGGATAGATCGGTTACAACCACATACAAACCGCAACGATGAACTCCACCACGTTGACCTCATCAGACACTGCTATGAAGACGGATTGAAAACGAATGCTTTCATCTATCGCGGCGAGGTATTATCCGGTGTCAACCGCTGGTCCAACGTCCTATCCGGTGAAGAAGCACTGTTCGCACAGACGCGGGCATCTCTCGCACAGAAAGGGGTTCGTGTTGATCCTGCGGCACAGATAACGCTAAACGGTGAAGATATTGAGATCGGCACGGCGTGTTATCTAATAGGCAGTGTGCATCTCGGTGAAAAGGTTCAGATTGGAGACTATTGTCGGCTTGAAAACGTTACGTTACTCGGATCAACAAGGGTAGGTGATTCCGTAGGACTACAGGGTGTCACCGCAAACGACACGACGTTTGAATCAAATCCTTTACCTGAAACACTATCGGCACCGGTGCAAGGACTCGCTACCCGAAGTACCATCAAAAATTCCACCTTTGATGCGGTGAGTGTAGGGAACAACGTCCAACTCTCAGCAGTCGCTGCGCATGGAACAGTGATTCCCGCCGACATTACCCTGTCAAATCGGACGCTTGGCGTGCCACTGGCTCAGACTCCGCCTGGTGTACCGAATACACTTTTCGATCAGATTGTGCCCCGTGAATATATCCCTGGGGTTTTCACCTTTGGTGAAAAAAGAGAACTACCGGATTGGGAGGGCCTTCGGCAGCATGTAACATCACATAGTGCCACAGAGTTGATCCCACGTGCGACAGGCAATTCACAGTTGCAACAGATCACGAACAAGGCTGTAGAAACACTCTTGGATATCCGGCGTGCCAATGGGGATTATCTCATTGAGTCCCTCACGTCTGAAGAAATATGGGGTAGCATCTTCGAGATGGTAACGCTTCATACCGGTAACCCAAACCCTTATCATTACGATAAACGCAAGGCACGGCAGACAGCGCTCGAACTCCTCCCAGAGTTTTGGAAAGATAGCTGGTTAACACGATTGAAACTCGTTGTTGCGGGAAATATCATCGACTATAGCAGCGAACGGGTCATGAAGAGATTGAACGCAAATCCCGATTATTTCTCTGAAGTCCTGCGTGCTGCGGTCGAAGCACCTTTCGCTATTGACTGTTATGAACAGTTCCGTGAAAAGGTGATTGACACGACTTCCCAGAACATTCTCTGGCTCGCCGACAACGACGGAGAGGTAATCTTCGACATAGCGTTTGTTCAGGACCTCATTCAATGCGGACACCGTATCTCTATTGTCGGAAAAGTGGACAACGCCAGCAATGACGCGACCCTTGCAGATCTGCATGAAATAGTGAACTATTCGCAATTCCAAGAACTACAGACAGCGATGCGTGACGGAGTTGTTAAACTCATGTCATCAGGGGCAAAGACGATTGGGACAAATCTGTACCGTGGAGCCCCAGAATTTTTCAATGCGCTGTTAGAGGCAGACATCGTTATTTCAAAAGGGCAAGGGAACTTCTTTACGACCCCGGGTTGGCTAAAAGACACATTCTATTTACTGCTTTCCAAAGGTTTGACTGCGGAACAGAGTACTGGCGTTGTGGCGGATCGAAATCAGACAATTGACGGATTAATCCTGGCTTACCTTCCGGGTGGTACAAAGCGGGTCGCCACGCTCCGAGAACTCTGTTACAGCAGTGATTCTTAATCAGTCGTATTCAGGTCTACTTTTGAAATCGTGAATTCCCGTTTTCCCGAAGCAGGAAGCGGAATCTCCTCTACAAATTCTACCGTGACAGCAACATCCGTACCGAGCGTATCCTGAATCTTCCCGACCAGAAGATCGCCTGTTGTTTCCTGCCACTGTGCATTAATAACCAGTTTTAAAACACATCGCTCAAACGTTTCCTGAATCAGTTGGAACTGGTCCACACCGATGACGTTATAGAACTGTTGCGTGAAATACCCACCGTGTATTAGTGCCCCAGTTTTCGTTCGGAAAGTTGCAGTAGAGCGTCCGAGCAATTCCGCCAAAATAGGTAACTGATTGCCACATGGACAAACTTCATCAGAGAGGCGACCGATGTCCCCGATTCGGTATCGAATGAACGGCATCGCATAGTTATTCAACTGGGTAATCAAGATTTCACCGGGTTTAGTGTAGGAGTCGATACTGTCTATCTCAAGGTAGAGGTCGTGGCAGTTGATATGCATACGTCCCTCTGTACACTCCATTGCGATCAACCCAACTTCCCGTCCCCCATAGCGATTATAGACTTTCGTGCTGAAAACGGTCTCTGCCAAGGAGCGATAATGCGGATGTAGCATTTCCGCCGAAGAGATAATTCCCTTCAATTCCCATCTGGGTGTCAAACCGTTTTCGGAGAGAAATGAGGCAAATTGATAGAGTGATGACGGGTAAGCGAGAATTGTTTGCGGGTGGCAACTATTCATCTCGTTAAATGCTTCCTGCATCGCTGTATCTGTGAGGTGAAAACCGTTGAGCCAATACTGATTTCGCCAAAAGTTGTTGAGGCGATGCTTCCAATGTTCATCGCTTTTTAAGTCTGCGGGAGAACCCCATATAATCAGTTGCGGTTCACCGAAATTCCAACCCGCCCACCGATCGAAGTAGTACACGCTCAAATTTCGTTGATTCCAATAATTTCTGTCCTGATAGAAGATAAGCGGTGTACCTGTTGAACCACCCGTAGCGTTTCTGATGCGCTGCTTCTGAGAAAACGCTTCAGAACAGAGGTGCTTTAATTGCTCCCGAACGTTCTGTTTCTCAAGCGGCGGCACCTCTAATATATCCGGTGATTCCGTCTTGAGCAATTCACGGTAATAGGGTGTTGTGTGGTATGCGTGCTGAAGAAGTTTTTCCAACCGTTCCTGCTGGAATGCTATAATGGTTTCGCGCGGTGCGTCCAGCAATGCAGCTGTCTGTGCAAATCGAGAGCAGTAACGCGCACCTTTGCGGTAACTATTGTAGGCGGACCACGCCGCCTTTGAGAATAGCATTTTGGCAGAACGACGGATCGGCATGATTTAGGAGTGTAATGAACTCTTCCAGTTCTGTAGAAATTAAGGATTGGCAGAAAAGGCGGAAGATTGGGGGAGAGGTATTTTTCCATTCTTCCTACCCCTTGCCTTCCACCCGCTTATTCCTTTGGTGGTCTCAAGGGATCAATATGCGGCGAATACCCTGGTGGCAACTGATCACTCACGGAACGTCCATCTTGGAAAAGCTGACCTGCATCCGGATTCTCAAGTTCAGCAGGTGGAGGGAATTCGCGCCAGTTATCGCCATCAAGCGGTAATTCATAGCCGTCATCGCGGAGCCATTCAATCAAGCGTTTCCGATAGTCGTTGAGAATTCTACCATAAGCAGGATTGCCAACGAGACTTCGTTCATCAAGTCTGCCCGGCAAACGCCTGAAGAGCCATTCCTGCCGATCAGCGGCGGAGTAGATGTATTTGTATTCATCGGTCAAGAGCATATACAACCCTGTGCTCTCCTGTCCCAATTGCCCAACGATTGCATCCCGTTGTGCGCGTCCGGTGGCAATATCCGCAAGATCCATACCGCTCCGATCTGATTCCGGCGATAGCCCCGCTGCACCAAGACTTGTTGGCAGTACATCAACAAGACTCGTTGGAACGTCGCATTGGGTGTTTGTAGCGAAACGTTCTGGATAACGGACGAGCAGCGGAATCCGGGCAGCAGCGTCAAGGAAAGAGCGTTTCCCGTAGCAATCATAGTCGCCGAGCAATTCACCGTGGTCGGAGGTGTATAAAATTAGCGTGTTATCAAGTTCACCTTCCGATTCAAGATACTCAAGAATTCGACCCACCTGATAATCGATGAAAGAGATGGCTGCATAGTAAGCCGCCCGCATCGTGCGGAGAAGATTCATATCCCGCCCTTGGTCACGGTATTTATAGCGATTTTGATGTCGGTTCCAATAGGTATGTAGATGCTCATAATCTGGTGGCAGGAATGGAAGCGGCATTTCGACTGTGCGATAGAGCCGATTCCACGGCACTGGTGATTCAAATGGCGGATGCGGTTTGATAAAACTGCTCCAACACAAAAAGGGACGACTCGCATCGCGCTGAGATAGGAATTGGAGGGTTCTGTCCCCTACCCACTGCGTGTGGTGCAACCGCGCAGGCAGCTGTGAGGGTTGCGGAATATAATAGTATTCACTCCGCTCGCCGTGTGGTGCAACGATATGGTCATAGCCGTTTTCACCCAGAAACTCCGTAAAATCATCGGGACCGGGACCCTCCTCGGAATAGTCTCGCGTTTCAAACCCCCACATTTTGCGTCCTTGTGGTGTGAAATGCATCTTACCGATACCGTGCGTCTGGTAGCCTGCTTCATTGAGCAGCTCCATCACTGAAACGCGATCTTGGGGCATTGCGGAATTGCTCGTACATTCTGTCTGATGTGGCCACTGCCCGAGCAGGAAACTACAACGGGATGCCACGCACACAGCAGACGGGCAATACGCCGACGTAAAACTTGTGCCCTCCCGAACAAGACGATCTAATCCCGGTGTCTGAGTAATTGGATTTCCAAGTGCGCCAACGGTATCAAAACGCTGCTGATCCGTCATGAGGAAAATGATATTTGGTTGTTTTGCCATGAGGCGTTCCGGTCCTTCAAAAAAGATACTTCTGTTGAGGCGTAAATTACAGACAGCATACCAGATTTTCAAACAGCGTGCAACTACAAAATTATGTATCATCTACCTTGCTGTGCTCCATTTTCTGTTGACATTTGATGGTATATATGATAGCATTTTTAGAGTTGGGAGCGAAAAATTTTGGTGCGATTGGGTATCTGATGCGCGACAGTTTACCTGAAGTTCGATAGATCACACCACCCGTCACAATGTAAGCAAACGCTAATATCATCAAAAAAGCTGAGACTTTCACAATGGCTTATAGCAACTTTACCTTAGAAGAAGTCCGAACAACATTCGGGTTAGAAACGGTTGAATCAGCGGGTACCTTTTCCGAAATTGCACCGGTGGATCCCAGTGATCATCTTATGACTGCGTTGTCGAGAAATGTACCTTTAGCTGTAGCAATAGGCACAGAAAAGGCAAAGTCAGAAATGATAGTTGCTAATGTGCTTATAGAACTCCGCGAGCAGTTTGAGCAGCGCATTAGTCTCTTTTCAGGGATTGATTTTAGTGTTGATGTTGAAAGTGGATTAACCGGAGTCTGTGATTTTTTGGTAAGTCTGTCGCCAGAACAGTTTTATTTAGAGGCACCTGTTATCGTGCTTGTTGAAGCAAAAAACGCCGACGTGAAGCTCGGGTTAGGGCAATGTGTTGCTGAAATGCTCGCTGCACAACGCTTTAATAAGGAAAAAGGGAATAACATCCGTTGTGTTTATGGCGTTACGACTTCAGGTACAGATTGGCTCTTTCTCAAATTGGAGGGACAAAAACTTTACATTGACATGGGAGTCTATGCGATTGGGCAATGCGACAAAATTTTAGGGATCCTTTCAAGCATGGTATCCCAAAAAGCGTGAAGAGAAAGCAGAAAATATGGGAATCTGTCACCTGGTGTAAAATGCAAAAATGGTATGAAAACAAGACACTTTTAAATACCTTTATCGCTTTGATGTCTGTCAGTTTTATCGCTTACTTTTTCTTTCAATGGAAATGGGGATTGCCCCTATTTCTGTGCGGTGGGACAGCAATTATGGTGAGAGGTGTTGTAAAAATTACGATGCGGATGCGCAGTAGAAAAAGACGCAAGGAAAATTTAAAAAATGAAGAGACGAACGTTCATAAAATTGAGCGCGATTAGTGCAGCAGGAATGGTGTTGCCCCTTCGATTGGAAGCAAATGCGGCAGCAGTGCCACAACTTAAGCCGCACACACTGATAACCCCGAATGCCGACTTCTATATCCTACAGATCGGCGATCCTGTTGAACTTAACGCAGCGACATGGCGATTGCCGATCACCGGTCTCACTGAAAAACAGATACCACCGCTGCGACTTGAAGATATCACCGCGATGGAATCTGTCACGGCGATGCGAACCCTGAAGTGTATCGGCGACCCGATCGGCACAGAACAGATGAGCAACGCCGTATGGAAAGGCGTTCGGCTGCGCGAGCTGCTTGAGAAAGTCAGTCCGAAACCTGAAGCAAAAGTGGTCGTTTTCCGCTGTGCGGATAACTATCACACAGCGATTCCGTTGGAAAAGGCGATGCGGGAAGAGACGCTTCTCGCCTATGAGATGAACGGTGAACCGCTACCGACTGAGCACGGCTTCCCTGTCCGATTGCTTAACCCAGGACACTACGGCACGAAGAATCCAAAATGGATCATCAACATCCAGTTGGCGAAGGAGCATGAAAGTTATTGGGAAAAACGGGGTTGGGACCCAATCGCGAATGTGAAACTCGCCACAATGATTGGAACACCGAGTGAGGGTGAGGAAATTCCGGGCGGCAAGGTTTATACAGTAAGCGGCGCGGCGTTCGATGCGAACAATCACGGCGGCATTAAAAAAGTAGAAGTCAGTATCGACTACGGACAGACATGGGAAGAAGCAGAAATTTGGGCGAAGGATACGCCCCTCGCATGGGTGCTCTGGAAATGGGAGTGGCAGGTACCCGAAAAAGTGGAGCCTGTTGAAATCTATGCGAGAGCCACCGGCAACAGCGGTGTCACGCAAGACGAAATCGGCATTGAAGTGGAACCGGTTGGCGCGACAGGTTATCATATAATTGACGCAGCGATTGTGATGCCATAACGTAGGAGAGGTTTTCAACCCCGATGCCTTATAGTAAGTCCGTAATTATTTATACACCAACACAAGGGCGAGGATACAATCCTCGCCAGCGGCGGTGGGCGGGTTTGTTCCCTGACCTAACGTAGGAGGGGTTTTTAATCCCGATGCCTTAATGCGCCTAAAACCGATCCAACTGCTCACTGTTTATCTACCCGTCCTATTGATTGACTTTGCCTTTAGCAGCATCCTGACTAACACCTCTTTTTATACAAGTTATTTAGGGCTCTCCACAACGTTTCTTGGTACATTGATGGCAGTGAGCACAGGATGTTTTGCTATACTCGCGATTCCACTTGGTAGACTCTCAGATCGGATAGAGCGGCGGTACATCCTCTACACCGCGTGCCTGATACTTGGTGCCGTCAGCATAGGACTCTCCCTTTGTCGGAATGGCGGACATCTGATGAGTGTCTTTCCCGGAATCGGTATCAGTATGGCACTCTTTTTTCCGGCTTACGAAGCATGGCTCGCTGAACGAGAAAGCGAAGGCGAATTAATCCACCGAATTATGCTCTTCAATCTGTTCTGGAGCATCGGTATGACCTTGGGTCCGGCGTTATCAAGTTATCTATACGGCGATGCCAACCCATTTATACCTTTCTACCTCGCAGGTTTCTTCGCTGTACTCACCCTATTGACAGTTTGGACTTCTCGTATCGCCGAACCCGAACCATCAAAGCCATCTGTCCACACAGATGAATCTGAATCGGAACCGCCTGAGATACTGTATCCACCTCTATCCATTCGGCTGACTTACCTCCATCTGGCTCGGTGCGCGAATTTTGTCTCATGGTTCGCGCTGGGTGTCCTCCGTCAACTCGCGCCAAAACTCACGTTAGAGATGGGAATACGTCCGGCAACATACGGAAATTTGATGCTGATACTCGGTAGTGTGCAAACGTTAGCGTTCGTTGTCCTGGGGACCGGCTACTCAACACGGTGGCATTATCGCTTCGGTCCGTTATTCATTGTTCAACTACTGGCAATTCTGAGTTTCCTCAGCATAGGATTGTTCCAGCACCTGATTCTCTGGGGTTTTGCTTTTGCTGTTATCGGTGTGACTGTTGCGTTTACCTACTTCAGTAGCCTCTACTATGGGCTGGACCGACATGCGGATAAAGGGAATAAGAGCGGATGGCACGAAGCGATATTAGGTGTTGGGATCCTGTTAGGTCCGTTCCTTGGAGGTATTTCAGCGGATTCACAATTGGGCGTTCAGAGTCCTTATCTGCTCTGTGCAGTAGCGATTGGAATCGCTATTTTCATAGAGATTCTTATTCTGCTCAAGAGCTCTCAACATCAAGCAGATTCTCGTTGATGTAGTCTTCATCAGGCGTAACGCCGAGACCTGGACCCTCCGGCACCGTGACAACATGATCGTGGATTTCGACACCGCTCACCGCCATGGTTGTCAGAAAAGCGGGGGCGTTGAGTTCAGCGGGGAGCACCAAATCCAAAGTTGAAAACAGATGGACACTCGCGATGAAACCGATCCCTGCTTCTGTCAGACCGCTGCCGAGTAATTCAAGCGAATTGGCTTCGGCAACGTGAACACTCTTGAGGCATTCCGCCAACCCACCAGATTTACACACTTTCAAGACAACCGCATCTGCACATTCCAAACGTGCGATTTTCGCCAAGTCGAAGTAGGTGAAGCAACCCTCGTCAATGGCGATCGGAATCGGGGCATCTTCTCGCACCCGCTTCATACCGAACCAATCTTGACTCGCCACAGGTTGCTCCATGCAGTAAATTTCACGAATGTCCGCAACCCGCTTCAGCAATTCAAGCGCATTCGATGGCGTATAGGACTGATTCGCATCGATCCAGAGTTTGGCATCTGGCATCGCTTCGTGCACTGCGCGTAAGCGTTCTTCATCCGCTGCTGGAACACCAGCGACTTTCACTTTGAAGCAGGCACAGGGGGATAAAGCCTTCGCCTTCAACCCCATTATTTCGGGGGTATCAATACTCAAAGCATAACAGAGCGGAAGTGCATCGTGCCGTTTGCCACCGAAGAGGGCATGTACCGGCACATCAAGGATGCGTCCATTGAGGTCATGTAAAGCGATGTCCACTGCAGCTTTCGCAAAGGGATGTCCGTTGCTGACAGCGGGTTTCAATGCGTCATAGATGGCGTGATGGATCTGATTGAGATCCAAAGGATTGCGTCCGAGTAGCAGCGGTGCGATGTAATGTCGAATGGTGGTCGTGATGGATTCGGTCGTCTCGTAACTCCATGAGGGGAGTGCGCGTTGTTCTCCCCAACCGACGTAGCCATCGTCCGTTGTAATCTTAACGAAGACATGATCGCCTGCAGAACTGGCATCTCCGACAAATCCCGTCCCGATATTAAAGATGTCTTTCATCCTGACGGCAGTGGGATAAACGTCTACGTGTGCTATTTTACGCATGGACAGATAGTGTGCTCCGTTATTATCTCAAAGAGTCTGGAATCGGAGTTCCCTCCTACAAGAAAATTGATTTGTCTGAAGTGCTCACACTCGTATTTTAGCACAGAAGCGATTGATTAATCAAACGAATTTCCGTTGACATCTTCCCAATTATCCGCTATAGTAGTAGGAACATTCGTTGTTGTATATCGTTATGAGGAAAACCTGAAATGCTATTCGCCATTTTTGTAATTCTTACACCTATCGCCGTTTGGTTAATCTTGCACTTTATGTCTCGGCGGAAATCCAGCGCAGAAACGACTGAACCGGAAGATCTTCTGGAAGTCTGCGCGGTCTGCCAAAACGAATTTATGATGAGCGAATTGCTTGAAAAAGAGATCGGCGGATACGGTAGAGTTTACTGTTTCTGCAAACAGTGTATTGAAAACCTCTATCACGAATACCAGAATAGAAACAAAACAGACACCGAAATAGGAGAATGAACTATGCACGATTTAGTCACATTTGGGGAAGCGATGATCCGACTCACCGCCCCAGAATTCATGAGGCTTGAACAGGTATCATCGTTGGCAATCACAGCAGGTGGTGCGGAGATGAACGTCGCTGTCAACGCTGCACAACTCGGATTGCGGACGACATGGGTATCACGGCTCGTGGATAACTGGTCAGGACGCTATATCCGTAACAAGGGACGCGAACTCGGCGTGGATATGTCGAACATCGTCTGGGTGGATTTTGACGGCGTTGGCTTGGAGCGGAACGGGTTTTATCACCTCGAAATGGGAGCGGGACCGCGGGCAAGTAGTGTTACTTATGACCGCGGCTATTCCGCGATTTCCAACGTGCAGGTCGGAGAGATCGATTGGGCATCTATTTTCAGTGGTGCACGCTGGTTCCATCTCAGTGGGATTACACCTGCGTTGTCAGCGTCCGCGGCGGCTGTCTCGGCAGAAGCACTCAAGGCGGCACGCGCGGCAGGGGTCAAAACAAGTTACGATCTGAACTTCCGCTCCAAACTGTGGAGTGCTGAGGAAGCACAAGCAGCGAACCGACCAATGATAGAGCATGTCTCCGTTCTTATCGGGAATGAAGAGGATTTTGAGAAATCCCTCGGTTTCGCGGCGGAAGGAACAACTGAAGCGTATAGCAGCCTTGAACCTGAGAGTTACAAGGCAGTTGCAGAGCGTGTCAAGGAGACTTTCCCAAACGTTGAAATGATCGGTACGACGTTGCGTGATGCCAAAACGGGTTGGTTGAACGATTGGCGGACGCTCCTGTTTGATGGTGAAGAATTTTACCTGTCCCGTATCTATGAGGATTTGGAACTCGTAGACCGAGTGGGTGGTGGTGATAGTTTCTCGTCGGGACTCATCTATAGCCTCTTGAACGGAAAATCACCGCAGGAAGCCGTCGATTTCGCAGGCGGGTATTCCGCCTTGGCGCATACTTTCCCCGGTGACTTCAACTGGGCAACGGCAGAAGAGGCAGAAAAAGCGATGGCAGCGGGGGGCGTGCGTATCAGCCGTTAAACGGATAAATCTATGAAAAAAATTTTACTCTCTCATGTTTTTGAAAATACCGAGTTTGATACTGCGGAACGCCGAGCAGCGTTAGCAGATTTGCAGCAACTGGGTGAGTTGAGCATTCACCCCCGAGAACTAACTGGGGAACACGCTGATGGTGTTGTTGGTGTGATCGCAAGCGGCGTGCCCTTTCATGAAAGTTTCTATCAAGCGGCGGAATCCCTCCGGATTATTGCGCGTTGGGGTGTCGGATACGAAACTGTTAACGTAGACTTGGCAACAGAATACGGGGTCATTGTTACGATTGCCCCTGAACACATGGTGACCGTTGCTGAATATGCGATTGCACAGTGGTTCGCGACTATGAAACGGGTCTACACGCTCAATAGAGCCTCCCACAGCGGGAATTTCGGGCTTATTAAGACACACGAAGTAATGGATTCTACGCTCGGTCTGTACGGATTTGGTCGGATTGGGCAAGAGGTTGCCCGGCGTGCGCGTCCGCTACTCGGTGAGGAAGGACGGCTCTTGGTTTACGATGTTCGTCCAGACATCGCTGAAGTCGCAGCGCAATTCGGTGCAGAGGCTGTTGATACACCGTTGAAACTCTTTGAAGAGAGTGATACCGTCTCGCTACACCTATCGGGCGCGGCTACTGTTGTCGGCTATGAGGAATTCTGCGCCATGAAACCGCATGCGTCCCTCATCAACCCATCGCGCGGGAACCTTGTTGACGATGCAGCCGCCAATCGAGCCGTCAGCGAAAACCGACTCTGGTATTATGTCGTGGACGATCCGGTTAACGGACCGCGGGCGATCCACAAAGACCACCCGCGCATCATCTGTACCAATCACAACGCCGGCATGACTGTTGAATCTGGTATTCGGTTGGATCTTCGGACGATTGGGCAAGTCACAGATGCGATTCAGGGACGCGCACCGGCATACATGCTGAACCCAGAAGTGCTGGAACATCCCAGAGTTAAAGCATTTTGCAAAGACACTTCACAACCTCTGAAACTGTGCCTTTAGTTTTTCTCAAGAAGGAAAAGGAATTCACGGTTCGGCGTTTCAGCATCACTTATCCATTCGTCCGTCCATCGCATACCCGCCATGACGTTCCTTTTGTAGTCAAGCTCAAGGACAGCGAGGAGTTTTCCGTTATTTTGCATGACTTCATTGAGTTGCTCAGCAGTTGCGCGACCGCCAGAACTGTAGGACAGTAGAATCCAACGGGCTTGTGTCTCTTGGATTAACCGCGCGATAGCTTCAACGGCGATGAAACGTCCGTCCCCGTTGCGACGGAATTCTTCAAATACAGACGCGGCGAGGCGATCTGATGTATCTTCTCGCCGTTTTGCTTTGCCGAAAAG
>JAPPBX010000083.1 GCA_026702755.1 Candidatus Poribacteria bacterium
ATCTCGTGTGACGAGAATTAGTCCGCGTTGCATCGCAATTGCAGCAATCCAGATGTCATTGTCCGGGATAGGTCTGCCTTTCCTTCGTAGCTGGTTCTTGATAATTCCATACCATTGTGCCGTTTCCAAATCACAAGGAAAAACAATACTTTGTTGAACTAATATGTCAATTTTATGCAGGTTTTCTGTAACCCTATTAGATTTCTGTGCCCCAAAGCAGAGTTCACCGATTACAGGCGGAACCGCTACTATATACTCAGCATTTTTGACTTTCTCTTGGACTGCTAGATCACCGGCGAACAAGGCAATAGCAACGTTTGTATCGAGCAGATACTTACCACTCAGATTCATTGATCTGCTCACACCCTTCTTCAATTGCCTGTTTCATGATTTCAAGGTCTTCAGGCGAAATTGTACCTACAAGTTCAAGCAGTTTTTCTCCCGGGTAACGCTTTGACAGTTCACCTGAAAGTTCCAGCACAAAATCTAAAACTTGATTCTGTTGTGACGGAGTAAGTTTTTCTATTTGTTCTAAAAGTTCCGTCTTTAAGTTATCCATCATGTTGCCTCCTTTTCGATTAAGGGATGGTGTTTTTGTACCTACTGATTTCCTAAAAAGATTTTACCACAGGTCGTATAAGAAGATCAACGCTTTTTGGTATGCTGTCCTTGCGATATCGATGCCATTCCGCAGCCTTCCTCAATCGTCTGCTTCATAATTTCCAAGTCTTCCTTCGAGATTGTGCCTGCAAATTTAAGCAATTCCTTTCCCGGTGTACCTCTTATCGGCTCTCCTAAAAAAGATAGAACAGAATTCAAAATTTGTTTCTGTTGCCAGGGGGTAAGTTTGTCCAACCGCTCTACAATCTCTTGGATAGTTGTCGGGTTTTCCATTGTGTTGCCTCCTTTTTGATTAAGGGATAGTGTTTTTGTATCTACTGATCTCTTAAAAAGGTTTTATCACAGGTCGTATAAGAAATCAACGCTTTTTGGTACTAACAACTGAGTACTTAAAACCGAAAACCATACCCCTATATGTATTCAACGAGTTGCAATCCTTCTTGTTCCGCCCACTTGCCTAACAGGTCTTTCTCTTTAGGTGTTGGTAAACGGTTCCGCCTGCCCCGAACCTGACGGATAACTTTTTCGCGTGGTGTAACCTCAATCGTCAAAATTTTGCGCCGTCCATTTTCATCTTCAATTTCCATGCTCCAAATCGATGACCGTCCGGTATGACAGGATCTCGCATAAGTTGAGACACAATGCCCCAGTGCCCGTCCTTCGTCGATAAGCTCGTCGCTGCTGAGCAGTTCTCGAATAGACCAGAATTTCATATTGCGCGACGCCTCACTCCCCTCTAAAAGATGAAATTCGCCGATCTCTGAACCGTGCCACTCAAGTTCCCTGCCTTTCGATTCTCTACCGAGTTCGCCATGCCATTCCTCAACTTGACGGAGCAGCGTCTCAGGCGTTCTCCCTCTCATACTAAAATTAGGTTGTGCCGGTCCAATTTCTCTCGCAACCCCTCTCTCGACGAAAACGCGACGGTTCTCGTATCTCTGGTGCCAGATGTAATCAATAATCGGGTGGACATGACTGACATCCAACATCGGATTCGCAATAAAAAAGCGAATCACATTCAGCCAGAAATCATCGTTGTTAAAAGCTTGGGTCAGTTGTGTTAGCCGGAGCGCATCCACCAAATACCGATCGCCACCGAGGGCGTATACTTGCCCCCATCGGAGTGCCTCTTCAACGGTGTAATGCTTGGGTGCCTTCAGGAAATGGTGTGCCATTTTTTTCGTAAGCGATATAGGGAGATCGGAGGCGGTTCGGATATTTTGACCGGTGCCGATATGTTTAAACCAATTTTGATGGGTTAGGTTTCCGGTAAACCAGACACTATCCATGAAGAGCGGCACATCATAAGCAGCGAGTAGATGTCGAGCGAGTTCCGAAAATTGGCGGTCGCGGTTATGTTTTTTGACTTTCCATTCCTCAAGCGGACGAATCCAATTCTCGTGATGATTTGCAAGTGCTGCGATGCCTTGAATATAGGTAGCCTCCTTTAACAGGTCTGAATTGTCTTCAAGATATAACAGGAGTTTCAAGAGGATTTTCGGGGCTACGCTACTCTCAAAAGTTTCCGAAATGGCTCTGGTAACCGAATTCTGTAGTTTTTCCGACCGTAGTTCTTGATTGTATATTTTCGGAAGAATTTCACTCAAGTTTCGGTCTTTCTTCTCTTTTGCCATTATTTGGGTAGCTTGCGTACGAGTTATAACATATAGTTCGTCTTGACGTTGGCGAGGATTTTTATCCAAACCCTGACTGAAATTATGGGTACGGCACCACTCCTTATATACCTCAACTGAAGATATACCGAGTTGAAGGATATGTTCCTGCATTTTCAACGAGCAGTCCTCTATCCTCATTTTTTTCTCGGTTTGTTTTCTCTTTTGAGCCATTTATTATGTCCCCTAATTATGCTGTGGGTTGAGCCTTCTAATACATTGCAGCGACCTTCTAACACAGTCTAATTTCTTTAACCCGACCGACGCGGTATATATTCCCAATTTTTTATGCCAAATATAAGAAGATGTCAAGTCGTTTTCAGTAGAAAAGCCGAACTGAAAATAGCGAAGTCTGCGAACCGTATTGCTCATTCACAAAGGCATAATCTAACCCGATATTACCGTGCTGATAACCGAACCCCGCCGTGAATCCGCGAGTGAACCGCCATCCCAACCGAAACGCGAAGTCGCCGTGCTTTACATTATGTTGATACTCACATCCGATGAGAGGAATGCCATTGGCTATCTCGACTGCAGCTAACAAAGAATCCGGTGTTCCTGAACCGAAGTTGACTTTTACAGCAGTACCGATACGCCATTCGCGGAGCAGCGGCTCCTCGTATTTGCCGTCAGTCGTATTTTCTTTAAGCCTACGATAAGACAGATTTGAGAATAGATTTGGAAATACCACACCGATTCTAACCCGATCTGTCATCAGAGCATACTGTATACCGAGATCGGTGCCCCACCCTCTGCCGCTACCTAACGGCACTTGTTCGAGATTGACCGAGGTACTAAAATATTTCGCATTAAGACCGATGTGCAATCGCTTCCATACACGGGTTGCAGCGGACAACAGCACAATCCTTTCGTGAGAGATCCCCTCTGTATCACTTGAGTTCAAGATTGCTGCACCGACGCTCTGTCCTTTCCGAATTGGGTGTGCGACTCCAACAAAACTGTAGCCTAACACACCGTGTAGATCCAGATAACCGATAGTGATTTCGGGAGTAGACAATCCTGCCAAACCTGCGGGATTCCATATCAGTGCGCTGGTGTCTTGGGTCGCTGCTGAGTATGCGCCCCCCATCCCAGCGGGTCCTGCCATGAATTCGATGTTCTCGAATGCGGCGTTAACTGATCTATTCAGCAACAAGATTAGCGTTAACAGAAAGCATTGGGAGAGTCTCATAGTGGAATAGGGAAAGCGGTTCGAGTTTTTCGTGTGTCTGTCTCCTTAAGTCTTGATCGCGTGGTGAAGCAAGGGCAATTCTATCAAAACGTGGTCTCTTTGTCAATCAATGGGATTTATAGTGGGACCTGTAATTAGCGTGAGTTCGATAAACAGGACTAATTCTTGTAGGTTGGGTTGAACGAGAACTTGAAGATAATTACAATATGAAGCAACTAAAATTACAATGCCAGCGTAAACACACCATAACGTTGATAGTTCCTCGAACTGAAATATGGCTGTTTTCGATAAAAGAAGGGTTTTTATGGTTGTTAACTTTAGGTTCCTATTCATCGTAATGTTGTTATTCCACTTGATTCTACCCGTTTTTTCCTTCAAGCCTTCTGGCGGGGTCTTGGTACTGGATGGTGATGATGACTACGCAATACTCTCACTTGTGGAACACGGGTATCTGATACCGGCAAACACCTTTGATTTCACCGTCGAGATCTGGTTCTATCCGAAATCTGGACCCAAGCGTGGAGAGACTAATCTCATCCTGAGTCAGCAAGTTCGCTTCGGGTTGACCTCAAATACTCAGGATTGTAACCTTGATAAAAATCAACTGTGTTGCTATGGCACAGCGCATCTTGAAGGAAGAGTTAAAGGCGTGATAACTCTTGACGTTGAAATAGAGAAGGACCAATGGAACTATCTGGCAGTCATTTTCAAAGATGGCGCGTTTAACTTCGCATACAACAACCGAATCCTTCAAACACGGTTCCCTTTGGTGGATCGAGTGGCTGCGGAGGTTCGTCAAAAACAGAAAGATTTCTTCATAGGTGGGTATGATGAAGATGTATTCGTAATTAATCAGGATGGCATAGTGCTATCGCAAACCACTCGCTTTCATGGCGAGATTGATGCGATAAGATTTTCAAATATCGCTCGATATGACTTACCCGCCGAACGCGGGATTGAACCCTTTGATCCACCGCATCGTTTCGAGAGTGATGAACACACTTTGGCACTATGGAATTTTAATGAGCGAGCAGGGGCAAATCGCTTTCGGGATGCGTCGGGAAACGGTAACACGCTAATTGGGATGAATGGTGCTACGACCAGTGGTGCGCTTGCTGTCAATCCGGCGAGTGCCTCTGTAACCACGACATGGGGTCGAATCAAATTGGAGTCGCGGTAAACCTAACCATAAGTGTCAATTTTAGAAAAAACAACCGTCGCGGACCGAGTCCGGTAGGTTCGGTTTCCTAACCGAACCGAGTTTTACCCATAAACCCTGGAGCCTTCAAAAACCTCTTTAGTCCCGTAGGGTTTATTTGCTTGGGTGTTTCTGCAGCATTTGTGTAGAAACGTGTCTCTGCCAAGAACCAAGCCCCGTAGGGGCGGCATTTGTGTAACCCTTACTACAAAATGGCGTGAAAAATCCTAAATTGACACCTATGGAGTCGTGATGAACCTAACATACTAAATCCTAAGCAACACCTATCGGGTTTGATTTGACATAGCACACGATAGGTGGTATACTATAAAAGAATATGAGCGTGTATACATAGTTATTTACGATTGCCCCTTTTTGTGCATGTTGGAATGAGAAATGCCCTATTTCGTGCAAAATTTCACGCTTAAGGCAGAAAAACGGATGGCATGGAAATTGCTTCCCTGTATTGTGAATTGACAGCGATTTTAAGGAGGAACTCTAATGTCTTTATTTAAAAATGTGCGAGTAACGCTTGCGAGTTTTATGGCAGCTTTTTTGTTGATAGCACTGCCCAGCCTCGCTGAGATTGACCCGAAGAATATCACAGGAATGTGGCTCTTTGACGAAGGAAAAGGTGGGACCGCCGCAGATTCATCAGAAAACGGAAACGATGGTGAAATCCATGGCGCGAAGTGGGTAGACGGGAAATTTGGAAAAGCACTTGAATTTGATGGTGTCAGTAATTGGGTTGAAGTGCCGCACTCAAACACTGTCGGGTTTAAGGCGGGTGTCTCATTTACAATCACCTGCTATTTCAAAGGCAGCAAGGTCGGCGGTTCGCTCGTCGGCGAAAACTACGAGGATACATCACAGGCGACACCGTGGTATCTGCTTTGGGACAACGGCTCTAAAAACACTGTAAGCCTATATTTGCGCGACAGTGCCGGGACCAGTTTTCCCGCCCATGGCACCACACCTATTGCCGATGAG
>JAPPBX010000084.1 GCA_026702755.1 Candidatus Poribacteria bacterium
CCTAAGGATACCAGATTTTAGATCAACTATCAAGATAATTGTGACAGACTACTAGTAGGAACCAATAACTTACAACCAATAACCAACACCCAATTGAGGTAACATCATGACGACAATTGCTATCGGCGGCATCATGCACGAATCAAATACGTTTAGCAACACACCCACCGATTTCGCTGCGTTCCCTCAGGTCCATGCTGGCAATATACGCAAAGTCTGGGGAGAGGCACATCACGAAATAGGAGGGTTTATTCAGGGTGCAACGGAATACGGTTATACGGCTTACCCGATGTTCATGACCTCGGCAACACCGGCAGGACGCGTAACAGATGACGCTTTTGACCGACTCACCGAGATGCTCATCCAGCACCTCAAGGCTGCGCCGAAACACGAAGGGTTCCTGCTTGCACTTCACGGTGCGCTGGTCGCAGAGAGTTACCCAGACGGTGACGGCGAGGTTTTACGGCGGCTCCGCGATACCTTCGGTCGAGATTTACCGATTGTCGTTACGCTTGACCAGCATGCCAACGTCTCGGAGCAGATGGTCGCTGAATCGACAGCACTCGTGATTTACAAGACAACGCCGCACATCGATCAACGCCAACGCGGACTACAGGCAGCGGAAGTGATGATGCGGATACTCCAAGACGGGATTACACCGACACAAGCACTCGTCAAACCGCCGATGCTCCTCAATATTCTCTATCATACGACTAACGTGCCGCCGATGGAACCTATCCTCACAGCAGCGAAACAACTGGAAGCGCGTCCCGATGTCCTCGCCGCGAACGTCGCCTTGGGGTATCCGTATGCGGATGTCCATGAAGCGGGACCTGCTTTCGTGGTCGTCACTGATAACGACCCGCACCTCGCACAGCGCGAAGCGGATCGTCTATCAGAGATGTTATGGAACGTCCGTGGACAACTGACGTTGGATCTCCCTGATGCAGCACAGGCAGTCGAGCAAGCCATCGAATCTGAAAGACATCCGGTTATTCTTGTTGAAATGGGAGACAATATCGGTGGGGGTTCGCCGGGGGATGGCACCTTCATTTTAGCGGAGTTGGTACGACAGGAAGCATCTGGATATGTCGTTGTCGTTTATGATCCTGAGGCTGTGCAAAATTGCGTTCAGGCGGGTGTCGGCAATAGCGTCTCGCTCCAAGTCGGTGGGAAAGCGGACACGCTACACGGCGATCCTGTCTCAATTCAGGGTAACGTCCGTCTCATCCACGATGGTCGCTATGAGGAGACGCAACCTCGGCACGGTGGTCAACGATACCACGATCAGGGATTGACGGTTGTCGTTGCGGTGGGGGATTCTTTGGTTGTACTAACGAGTCGACGGCAAACGCCATTTAGCCTTCAGCAGTTGTTGAGTCTCGGTATTGATCCGACAGCGATGCGGATGATTGTTGTCAAAGCTGCGGTTGCTTACCGTGCTGCTTATGAGCCGATTGCAGGACAGATTATTGAGGTGGATACACCGGGGTTGACTGCGGTGAACCCACTACATTTTGAATATCACGATGTTCGGCGACCGCTATTTCCGCTGGATTGATACCCTAATAAGGTAGGTACGGTTTCCTAGCCGCACCGGAATTTTAAAAAAGCGCGAAATCTAATTAATCCTTAAAACTAAATTCCGCTATGAGTTTGCAGGATTTTGTTGGATTTTGTCTTGTTCTGTGTTATATTTACTTATAGAATTTTCAAGGGGGGTTTATGGGAATTATCGATTTCGCGCGGCTTAAGGAAGTTTTAGCTTCATGGCTATGGGAGCAATTTGTTGTAATAGTAATTATATTTATAATCGTGCAGATTGTCATATTTTTTTATGCACTTTCCAATTTGTCTGCAAAGGAAGCCTGGCACACTCATACCAATACTTGGTCCTCAATTTTAACTGTGATTGGTGTGTTTGGAACTTTCTTGGGGATTTTCCTAGGACTTTTGGATTTTGAAACCGGTGAAAGTCTTGGACCGAACGCTGATAAACTGACAGTCCTTAACAATAGTATTGATAAACTGTTAAAGGGACTTAGAACCGCTTTCGTTACTTCCCTTGTAGGTATTTTTACTGCAATTTGCTTGAAATTGAAAGGTTTACATCAAACACAAACAGGCAAAGATCCGAGGGAAAATGATTTTGTCACTGCATTAGCAAATACACAAAGAAATGTTGAAACGTCTGGAGAAATCAATCTCCGTGCGGAGTTAGTGAAGTTAAATAAAACCGTTAAGGAGGGAAGTAGGGAAACGCACGAGACTTTAGGGAAAATTAAAACAGGACTCACAGGGGACGGTCAAAATACGCTTCTCACACATCTACGGAACTTATCAAATGCTCTCTCGGCGGAACGACTAAGTAAAATTGAGACGACTTTGTCCGATCAGAAAATCAATCTTCTTGAGGAATTACAACAGTTGACTAAGATTGTCTCACGTAATCACAACCAATTGATTAAGTCTCACGAAGTGGAAGGGCGGAGAATTCGGAATACATTAGACATTATCAAGACTGACCTCGTTGATAAACACGATCAATTGAGAGATGAATTCCAAAAATTCTCAGTAAATGTGGCTGAAAGCGTCGCCAAACTTGCTACAGATGAATTAGTTAATGCTCTTAAGACAGTCATTGAGGAATTCAATGCCAAAATTCCCGAACAATTCGGTGAGAATTTCAAACAGCTAGATCAAGCTATCGGGAAAACTGTAGAATGGCAGGAACAATATAGGCAGCATATGGATGAACTTCGCGATAAACTCGCCTCCGAATTTCAAGTTGCTGCTGAGGGTATTGAGAATTCTCGCCAATCCGTGGACGCGATAGCACAGGCATCACATACGATTGCTAGTCGGAGCGATAGCATTATTTCCTGTGTTGAAGAACTGGTGCCCGTTTTTCAAACCTTAAATAGTCAGTTGGAGGCGTTTAATGAACTACGTCAGAGAGCACATGAAGCCCTGCCACTCATTGAAAAACGGTTAGATGACCTGACTACGAACTTTTCGGCTACGGTTAAGAAAGCAATTGATGATTCTAATACAAGTATAGAACAGCAACGAGGTGCATTGAATAATCAAACAAACGCATTAGATGAAGCCCTTCGTGAGAGTGCGCGTCTCATATCTCAACATGTTAATGAACTGGATAGGCAGCTTCGAGAGCAACTGGACGCTTCATTAAATGGCTTAGCAGATCAACTTACGAGTCTTTCTGGAAAGTTTGTTGAGGACTACACGCCATTAACTACAGTACTTCAAAGGCTTGTTGACACGGCAAGTATCATTGAAAATGAACTGAACGAAAGGCAGGCATAGATGATTGATAAGTTATTTAATACAAAGGAATTAGAAACTGAAGAACATTGGGTCTCTATATCCGATTTGATGGCTGGGTTGATGGTTATATTTCTCTTTATATCCATTAGTTACATGCTTGATGTGAAGCGAGAAACGGATGATGTTAACCGTAGAACGGAGGAAATAAGGAAATCTAAGGATGAGTACAATGCAGTGCGTGCAAATTTAGCTGCAGATTTGAGGAAGGAATTCGAGGGGAGTCCCGAACAGAAAATTCAATTTAGAACCAAGTGGAAGGGTTATTTGGATATAAAAGCACTTTCAATCCGCTTTAACCAACCTTTTGCAATAGGAAAATCTGATCTTCCAAGTGCCTTCAAGGACCTTTTAGATAGTTTTTTTCCTCGGTATATTGCAATCCTAACCAAAGACGAATATAGGGAAAAAATTGAAGAAATTCGGATTGAGGGACATACTTCAAGCGAATGGAATGAAAATGAACGATACGTTGAAATCAAAGGTAATGAGGCTTATGTTAAAAACATGGTATTATCGCAGAACCGAGCGAGAGACGTGCTGCACTATGTCCTACAAATAGAGCATCACGCAATAGAAGATAAAGTATGGATTCAGAACAAATTGACCGCAAATGGGTTATCTTCTAGTCAACTTATTCTGAACTTATCACCAGATCTTCTGTACTCTGCCGACCTTCATCGTACTGTGGGAGAAGAAACAGGGATACCTCTACAGAAAATCAATCGCGTCCATCAACGGATTCGCAATTGGACGCGCGACAAAAAGGTTCCCCACGATATAATTATCACGAATCTTATTTCGGAATTTACCGAGTTTAAACAAAAGAGAGCATTGTTGAAGAGAGCTGTTGATCTACTGATGGAAGACAAAGAAGCCTCTCGACGTGTTGAATTTCAAATTATCACGAAATCCCAAAAACTCATTGATGAGATTGAGCATCTTCTGAAAAAGTTTGGCAATACGGAGGTAATCAATTGAAATTGACTGATTTTCGGAATCACGAAGGTTTGAATAGACTACGTAGGAAAATGAATGCAGAATACCGCTCTTTTGAACCAGAAATTGCAACCAAACCTCAGGAGGTCGGGAAACCTATATCAAAGGAAAAATTTAATGTTGATCCAGACGGTGTACTTGAATATAAAGGGCAAAAGGTTGTACTCTACATCCAGAATTGGTATGGTGAGAATGACTGGAATAAGTATCACATTGTCAATTGTCAATGGATGCAGGAGATGCAGAAAGCTCGGAAGTATTCCCGTTACGTTGATGGAAGACCACAAGATGGAAAGTTTACTGTAAATCGCCCACCTGATCGTTCCAAATCTGAACTACTTAGTTTAAGAGTCTGTCAGTACTGTTTAGAGCAACTAGTAGTCTGTCACATTTATATTGCTGGATATAATTTGTTGAGTTTGATGCGTG